>CAZFDQ010000265.1:0-24384 GCA_964518205.1 uncultured Pseudomonadota bacterium
AACAAACTGTCCAGCCAAAAGACAACTTGTTCTTTTTAATGTTTTTACAAAAGAATCTTTTGCCAAAACAGCAGGTCTAAAACCTTCTTTTTGTAATACCGGTTCATAATGAGGAAATGGATCAGATATCAATTTGGTAAAAAAGTTGAAACTGGTTCCAGAAAACACCAATTGACTTCCACATGTTCCTAAAAATATATTTTTAGCGTCAGTTGATTCTAAAATCTTTTTAATTTCTAAAACAGCTCTTTTTGGTAACAACCATTTTTTATTTTCAGGCAACTGATATTTTTCTGTTTTTATTTTTGCCAAACAATGTCCATCGGTTGCAACCATCAACATTTCATTGTCTTTAAACTCCATAAGCATGCCATTAAGTGCTGCATTAGAATTATTTTGAGGAACTAAAAATGCAACCTTATTAATCATTTCCAATAAAAAATCAGATTCAACTTCCATTAAGTTTTCTATGCGTTCTGGAAATGGAGGAAAATCATCAGCTTCTTTTACATTCAACTTAAGATCAACACCATTGGCTTTTAGTTTCAACTGATTGCCATCAAATTTAAATTGAATTTCGCCTTCAATCTCTTTAACAAGCTCAAAAATGCGTTTACCGGAAATTAAAAAATTAATATTTTCAACAATATCACTTTCAATAGTAAGACTTGATTGAAGACTAATTTCAAGATCTGTAGCCTTTAAAGTTAATTCTTTTGGCGCAACCTGAAAAAGAATTGATTCTGTAACATCCAATGTTGTTCTTTTGTTACAAATAGGCTGCATTGAAGATAATAATGCCAATAAATCTTTTTGTTCTACACTAAATTTGCCATTCATAATGTCAATCTCTCAAAATATACTTTATACTATTTCTCAACACATACTAAACAGAGTTAGTATAAAACATACTTTATAATAAGCAAAGAATAAAAAGACATTACATTTACAGATCCTCGAAAAAAATGACAATCATTTAGTTTGGTTTAACACAAAAAAAAATTATTATGCAACAAACAACACTAAACACAAATACAAAAATCGAAAATAGATTAAAAGAGTTTTCAGTACTTGGCAAAAAGAGTAATGATGAATGGTTTTGCGAGCTTTGTTTTTGTTTACTAACTGCAAACTCAAAAGCCTTGACTGCCATTAATATACAAAAAGAAATTGGGACCCAAGGCTTTTTAAAAAAAACACAAACAGAGATCGCGAATATAATTAAAAACCATGGTCACCGATTCCATAACACTAAAGCAAAATACATTATTGGAGCACGCAAATTTGCACCCATTAAAGATCATCTTGAAAATTTAAAAACAAAACAGGCTCGCGAATTCCTTGTTCATAATATAAAAGGGCTTGGATATAAAGAAAGCTCTCATTTTTTAAGAAATGTAGGATATCATGATGTAGCAATCATAGACCGTCACATTTTACGATTTTTGCATCAAGAAAAATTAATTACCGATATTCCAAAAACAATCACTCAAAAAAAATATATGGAATACGAAAATATATTAAAAACATTTCATATTCCACTTGATAAACTTGATTTAATTATATGGGAAAAGATGACAGGAGAAGTTTTAAAATAAAAATTTAAGCCCTTGGATGTTTTTTATCGTAAACTTTACGAACCTGGCTTTTTTCTAAATGAGTATATATTTGGACTGTAGATATTTGTTCATGGCCAAGCAGTTGCTGTAAAGAACGAATATTCGCACCGCTTTTAAGCAAATGGGTTGCTAAAGAATGACGTAAGGTATGAGGCGAAATATCTTTATATATACAAGCACTTGCTAGAATCTTTTTCAAAATTATCCAAAATGACTGCCGAGAAATTGGTTTTAATTGCCCTGCATAAGCCGAAAAAAACAAATAGTTTTTATTTTTTTTTAGCTCTCTACCTTCTTTTTGTTTTGGCATTAACTTTTGATAAATATGATCCAAATAATACCGAAGCAACTCTAAAACATTTTTAGGCAATGGAACCAAACGCTCTTTATTTCCTTTTCCTACCAAAGAAACAAAACCAGTATCAAACTGAATCTGCTCTGTTGTAAGATTTACCAATTCAGAGACCCGCATTCCAGAAGCATATAATAAATAAAGCATAACCTTGTTGCGAATCCCACGATCGCTATTATCTTTGTTTGCAGCTTCCAATAACTTTTGAACCTCTTTTTGTGCTAAATAAATAGGAAGAGTTTTTTCTAATTTAGGAAAAATCAACCCTGCTGCTTTGTTAGGTAGTTTAAAACGTTCATTTAAATAGTTATATAAAGCCTTTATAGAAGAAATCTTGCGTGAAATGCTTTTAGCGCTTAATCCCTGATCTTTTAAAACTTTTAAAAACTTTTTTAAATGATTTTTATTACAAGTTTTTAAATTTATTTTATTACTTTTTAAAAAGACAGCCAGCTGATCTATATCTGCCCTATATGCTGCAAATGTATTTTGTGACACACGCTTTTCGGTTAATAAAAACGTCTGAAATAATGTTAAAAAATTAGAAATATCCTCCATGGATTGCTCTCCACGCCCCTCAAGGTAAAAAAAATAAAATTAATATGATTTTGCAACTAGCACATCTGTTTTACTAGATTTTTCACAGTAAAAACAAGAATTATGTTTTTTTCCCTCCAATAAGCATCTAATCGAACCTTTAAACTCTTTTAATTTGGCCTCACATTCACCAGAACCACACCAACCAACTTGATACATCCCATTTTCGCTTTCCATTTTTTTGCCAAAATCTTCCAACTTTTCAGCTTGATGCCAATTGGCCTGCAGTCTCTCATTTGCATTTGTAAACATTTGAGCTTGGATAAAATCTAATAAAGCTAATAATTCTTTTTCTACATCATCCATTGAAACAAAAGATTTTTTCTTTGCTTTTTCTTTTTCAATCCTGTTAACAAGAACCACAGAATTATTTTGTATATCTTTTGGGCCAATTTCTACACGAACAGGAACACCCTTGAGTTCCCAATGGAAAAACTTTGCCCCTGGAGACATCTGGTCGCTATCATCAACAATAACTCGAACACCTTGGGCTTTTAATTTATCAACTATTTCATTGGTTTTTGCCAAGACAACATTTTTTTCTTCTGGTTTTCTATAAATAGGAATAATAACAGCCTGAACAGGTGCAATCTTTGGAGGAAGCACTAAGCCATTTTCATCACCATGCGTCATAATCAATGCACCAATTAAACGAGTTGAAAGCCCCCAACTTGAACAGTTAGGCGACTTAACACTTCCATCTTCTGCTTGAAACTTAATATCAAAAGATTCAGAAAAGCTTTGTAATAAAACGTGAGTAGTTCCTGCTTGCAAAGCTTTTCCATCTTGCATCAAGCCTTCTATGCAATAAGTTCTTTCTGCTCCTGCAAAACGCTCACTTTCAGATTTTAATCCGGCAATAACAGGAACTGCCAAATATTCTTCAACAAAATTTTTATAAATTTGCAACATTTCTTCAGCCATCGCAATAGCTTCTTCTTGTGTTGCATGAGCAGTATGCCCTTCTTGCCACAAAAATTCTGTTGTTCTTAGAAAGGCTCTTGGACGCAATTCCCAACGAATAACATTAGCCCACTGATTAATTTTTAAAGGCAAATCTCTCCATGATTTGATCCATTTTGCAAACATATGATATATAATGGTCTCTGAAGTTGGACGAACAACCAAAGGCTCTTCCAACTTTTTACCACCACCATGAGTTACAACTGCAAGTTCTGGCGAAAAACCCTCTACATGCTTTGCTTCTTTTTTTAAAAAAGATTCTGGAATTAATAAAGGGAAATAGGCATTTTGAGTTCCTGTTTCTTTGATTTTTTCATCAAGAATTTTTTGAATATTTTCCCAAATTGCATAACCATACGGACGAATTATAAAGGTACCTTTTGTAGGGCTTGAATCAACAACTTCCGCATCAAAAATTACATCTTGATACCACTGCGCAAAATCTTTATTTATATCTGCAAGTTTGCTCATTATCCGTCCAGTTATATTTAATGCCAACTAAAGCTAATACACTCTACCTGTCGTCATCCTGAACTAGTTTCAGGATCTACAACAATCATAGTCTACCAGAAAAATAAAAAACCTTCACTCCTCAAAGTGTTCAAAATATTGCTCCAAAGCATCAGCTCTATTTGAATATAAATCAATAATATAATTTAAGTTAGAATTATTAGTAACATTTGAAGGTATAGAATTAACAACATATGCCAAAACTTCACCATAATCTCTATCTACCCTTGCAGAAAGCCAATGTGCTCCTGATTGCCATATAATACCTTGAGCTGCTCCAATTTCTCTAAAGCGCTCAATGCTTCTCGCAACCCCTAAACCTCGTACAACAGTTGCAAGAATCTGCTCTTCGGTCATCGGCTCATTTGCTTTCCTTGGTATTTGAGCCATATCATCAATTACAATAATATTATCAAAATTTACAATACCCATACGATGAATAACAAAGTCTTGAATTCTTTCATTATTAAACAAGGCCTGAATCTCATCACTGCGTAACATATAATCACTTTTATTAACATCACGTCCAAGCACTCTTTTGCATTCTCTTACAAAATCTCTTGCCAATTTTTCGTCTTGAAGCATCTCTTTCATCTTTTTTGTGTCTTTACCACACATCATACATAATGTATTTTTCAAGCTATGATATCCACAATCAAGACCTTGCTGTAAATAAGCCACAAACTGTTCTACTGTAAATTTTTCATTTAAATCATCAAGAGAAAAAAGAGTTGGATTCGAAACAGAATTTAATGTTTGGTTTTTAACTAAATATTTCCTTAATTGGTGAATGCCAAAATAGGTCAAAATATTAAAACTAGCTACTGCAACAGGAATTGTAACCGCTTTATACTTACACACTTCTTCCCATGGCCGCTGGAAAACAAAGTCACAAAACTTATCGCAAAAGCCGAAATCAAAAAACTTTTCATCCAATAACTTTTCAAGCAGCATCCTACTAAATTTTCTAAGATTGCTTAAAAAATTTAAATCTGAATCTTTTAAAAAATACTCTCTTTTCTGTATATAACACTTCAAATCCGCATCAAACTTTTCAACCAATTCCCTTAACTGCCGCAAATGTCGTGGTTTTATTTCTTTGTACTGCCCCAAAAATTCACAAATTTTAAAAAAAGAAGATTCAATTTCTGGACTATAAAACAAAACGCCTTTATTAAAGCGATTTGCAATATTGGTTATAAGATTTAAAGCCTCCTGCATATCATGTTCTTCAAATTCTTGCACATTAAGCAAAAAATTATACAAAGGTAGCTGCATCAAGACTATTTTTTGCTTTTTTTGTTCACAAACACGAGACTGTAAATTAATTTGTAAAAAACAAAAAGATATTAAAGATATAAATAAATAAAGTTTTTTTTTCATGATAAAATTCTTTCCTCTGCTATTTTTATTGCTTTTCTCTCTATTCTTTACAAAGCAAACATTAACAGTGTAAAATTTTCAAGCAAATCGTAGGGCTTGGTAATATAGCATGTTTTTAATTAAATGATTAACCTTCAAAAAATATGGAAAAAATATGACAAATAAAAAAGATATCATAAAAAAAGGATCTGTTTTTGTAATATCAGCGCCATCGGGAGCA
Source organism: uncultured Pseudomonadota bacterium (assembly GCA_964518205.1). Lineage (GTDB taxonomy): Bacteria > Babelota > Babeliae > Babelales > UASB340 > CAZFDQ01. The sequence goes on from CAZFDQ010000265.1 coordinate 5,645, forward strand.
GGAAAAACCACCGTTACAAATGAAACAATAAAAAGATTACAAAAAGATTTTGATATATCCAAGGTTGCTACGTATACAACTCGTTCCCCTAGAGATGAAGAACAAAACGGCAAAGATTATCATTTTGTATCTGTAGATGAATTCAAAAAAAAACAAGCTTATGGTTTTTTTCTTGAAACAACAAAATATAATGGAAAATATTATGGTTCACCAGCTTCAATTTTAACTGATTTAAAACTAGGAAAATCTTTTGTAATAGTCACCGATCTTGAAGGCGTAAAAGCTTATTCTAAAATAATAGAAAACCCTGTATTAATTTGGATAAATGCCCCATCTATAGAAGAACTCAAAAGACGCTTATTAAAAAGAGGTTGCACTAACCAACAGCTAGAAGAAAGATTAAGCCTTGCTGAACAGGAAATGAAAGAAGCCCAAAAGCCACGATTGTTCGATTTTATTGTAATAAATAAAGTTTTTGATCAAACAGTAAATGAGCTTATGAAAATTATAAAAACCAAATTAGCATAAAAATTAAAAATTTAAAGATGAGCTAAGGAGAAAGGTTATGGGAAAAGCCATGTTTGGCCGATTTAATTATTATGTTTCAAAACTCCCACATCAGGTGATATTTTTAATTATTTCAATAATAACAATATCAATATTATTTGTATTGCCTTTAAAAAGATTTAATACAACTGATATAAAGCCTGAATTCTTATCCTTAGTCCAAGCAAAAACTGAAGAACAAAAAGTACTCTCAGCTTCTTCCGAAATAAAAGTCGGACTATTTGTAACTGATTTTCCATTATTAGATATCGTAGAAGGAAAATTCATCTTAGATGGCATTCTTTGGTTTGAATTCAATCCGCATGCTATTTCTCTTGAAAATATAGGTAATTTTACAATTGAAAAAGGAGAAATTTTAAAAAAATCGGAACCCAAAACTAAGCTCGAGAAACATTTAGCATTTGCTCAATATCAAGTTCGCATTGAGTTTAAATCAGATTTAGATTACCGTTTGTTTCCGATAGAAGATCATCGGATATTTTTAATGATTTCGAACAAAACAATTACCCCAAATGAAGCTATATTTACTTCTTATAAAACCAACTTATCTATTTCCAAAAATTTACATTCTGTAAACTGGCTAAACACTGGTTATAATGTAGATTATGGTTATACTGAAGCAAAACTAGATAAATATTCACCACATAAAACTACTCGTTCTCCTATTGTTCTTTTTGCCTTTGATTTTAAACAAAATGGATTTAAAGCACTTGTATTCATATTTGCTCCATTCTTTTTGATATTTTTTATGGCTTGTTTTTCTTTGCTTATAAATATAGAAAATGGAAGAGCTATATTATCATTATCTATTGGAAGTTTTACTTTATTCACTTTTGCTCTTGCTGTAATTCAAGGACTTAGTCCTGATGTTAGATACTTTACAATAGCAGATAAAATTTATTCAATACTTTTTCTGGGAATCTTTTTAATACTTTTATTTAATATTTCATTGTTACGTATTTTATCAGTAAAAAACCAAACAAAAATCTCTTTTGATAAATTAAAAAAGAGACTACAAATTATTAGAGCTTATATTTTTTTCATTTTCCCTATAATCATTGCATTATTTACTTTTTTTACGATATATTAAAAATAATTATAGACTCATAAAACTAACAAAGGAAAAATAACTTTATGAAAATCAAAAAAATTTTGTATTCTTTTCATTTGTTAATCTTATTTTCCACAATTTTTATTCAATCGGCCACATTTGAAACATTACAAGATTTAATGTTATATGCAAATCAAAATGAAGAATATCCCCCTAGAGATAATATTGATATTTTAAAACCAGATTATACCTCTTTTTATAAAACTCAGCAGCTAGGTTTTTTTGCCAAAAAATTCAATACCATTCTTGAATACCTTCATTTAAAAACACCTCCCGTTTGGACTGTAAAAGGGTTTGAAGACTTAATCTTAAAACTCACGAAACAAAGAGAGCTTGAATCTTTAACCGGCGAATATATTTTAAAACTTGTACCAAATTCAAATGCAAAATTTGTCGTTTGGGGAGATTTACATGGAGCATTTCATTCTCTTGTAAGATGTCTAAATAAGCTTAAAAAACTTGAAATTATAGATAACAACTTAAAAATCATAAAACCCGATCATTACTTTATATTTAATGGAAACGTAATAGATCAATCGCCCTATATTTTAGAAACATTAACAACTGTAATGCAATTAATAAAAGTAAATCCAAACAAGGTCTTTTACTTAAGAGGTAAACATGAATCAAAGGAATACTGGCATAATTTTGGAATAAAAAGGGAACTTGATTTAAAAACAAAATTATCACCTGATGCAAAATCTGAATTATTAATGATAATTAACCGATTCTTCCAAACGTTACCATTGGCTCTTTACTTACAAATGGACCCAAATAAACCAACTACTGGTTTTATAAGAATTTCGTACTGGCCCAGAGATGAAAAATTACTTGATGAATCTCAATTTGCAGATTTCTTGCTAGAAAAAGAACATAAAAGCACAAGAGGAAAAAATATCCCTAATTTTTTAAAATTAAAAAAAGTTAAACCTAGTTCTAAACATGTTGAAATAAAAGCAATTATTAAAGGTCAAGATATTACAACTCAACATAGAAAAATTAAAAGTTTAAATTTATCAACTCCAGATAAAGGTGCTACAGCATGGAACATTTTTTCCAGCCCCACAGAAACATATAGAATTGCTTATGAATTCTTTTATGATTCATTTGCATTAATCGAAAACAACAAAGCTCCCGATCAATGGACAATTACCTCATTTAGTCAAGATGTTAGAAACAAAATAGGTTTTAGGGAAAATTCATTTAATTTGCTAACAGGGCAATCTCTTTACGAAATACTGGTGCCAAAAAGTTATACAATTCCTACAAAAGATATTAAAAAAGATTCTAAAATAGATATTAAAAGAAATGGTAGAGATGATATTGTTGATGTTGAAAAAATCAATTTTGGCTCAACTCTAGGTTTTACCGGCGTAGAATCTCAAAATGCTACAAGTATAAATATTGGACTTACAACCATTGTAGATAAAACAAACAACGAGGGAGGCATAAATGGTAAAAAAATACAATTAACAACTCTTGATGATGAATTTGATCCCAAAAAAGCACGGAAAGCTGTTGAAGAATTATTGCAAGAGGATATTGATATTTTGCTCTTTCCCTATGGCAGCTACCCTGTATCCGGATATCTTGATCTTGTCAAAACTCAAAAAGTATTAGTTGTTTTTCCAAATGCCACAACTCTTGAATATAGAAAACCTGATCTTAAATATTTTCTACATTATTTAGCATCTGGAGATTTAGAAGCACAATCTCTTATTCAATATGCAATTGATGAATTACAATTAAAAAAAATCGCAATTTTTTATGAAAAAGAACCATATAGCGAATCTGCTTTTATTGGAGCAAAACAAACATTTGAAAAATATAATCTTAAAGAAAACAAAGATTGGATAGCAATCTCTCACACAAAAGGTTCAATAGATACATTTGAAGCTGCAAAAAGAATCAAGAGCTTCAACCCAGAAGCAATCGCCTTTATGTCCCTTATATCAATTGCCCATGCAATTATGTTAGATTTAAGTTTAAATTATCTACAAGACAAAACTATTCTTGCAACAACAGCCCTTGCAAGCGATGAATTTAAAAAATTAGCAAAAGAAAAAAATATTCAATTAATCACATCACAATTATCTCCAAACCCCAAAACAAGCCAATTAGATATAGTAAAAGAATATCGAAACGAAATAAAAAAAACAGGATATCCATTAAGCCATTTTTCTTTAGATGCATATATATCAGGAAGTATTTTTATGGATATTCTAAAAAAAATCAAAGGTGAAATTACTAAAGAAAAAATAATAAAAGAAACAGAAAAAATAAAAAATTATGACTTTAAAGGATTAAAATTAAACTTTAATCCTGAACGCAGAGAAATTGCTAACAATGTATGGCTTGATATTGGTAAAGATCAATGGATTAAATACCCCAAAGAAAGCCCAAAAGTCAAAAAACCTACCCCAAAATCAACTAAAGCAACTGAAAAAAAAGAAATCATAGTTGGTTCAACTCTTGATTTAACAGGCCCAATACAAAAACCAACAAAACAATTACTAGAAGGACTTTCTGCAGCTATCAAAAAAGCAAACCGAACCGGTAATACTATTATAAAGCTCACAGTAATGGATGATAATAATAAACCAACAAAAGCTAAAAAAAATATAGAAAAAATTCAAAATAAATTTAAGACAAACATATTTTTAAGCCCAACTAGTAGTAACACATTGCAAGAATATCTCCCTCTGATTAAAAATAAAAAAATATTAGTTGTTTTCCCTAAATCTTCTTCTATGAATTTTCGCAAAAAAAACCTAACTCACATTGTACACTTTTTGCCAACACCTATGTATGAAACACAAGTTCTTATAAATTATGCAATCAAAGATTTAGCAGCTAAAAAATTTGTGGTCATATATCAAAAAGAAGATCCTTCAAGCAAAGATGCTTTTTATGGAGCCAAAGAAATATTCGATTCTCAAAACTTAAAAGAAAATGTTGATTGGATTGCACTAACAGATAAAGATGATGTTGCAAAAATTCAAAAGTTTTCACCAGAAGCAATAGTATGGTTAACCCCAGAAACAATCACAAAAAAAATCATCCAAAAACTCGATTCCGATTTTATAAGAGAGATAACCATGTTTGCTAATTCTTTTAATTCAACACAAAATTTTAAAGATAATGCAAAAGAAAACAACCTCACAATAATATATTCTCAACTTCTTCCTGATCCAGAAACCAGTGAATTAGAAATTGCAAAAGAATATCGAGAAGAAGTTGATACGCCTAACAAACTTTCTTTTGAGGGCTATATAAATGCAAGCATACTCATTGAACTTTTAAATAAAATAGATGGTGAAGTAACAAAAGAAAAAATAATAGAACAAATCGAGCAATTAAAAAATTATGAATTTAAAGGGCTAAAATTAAATTATAATCCAAAAACACAAGAAATTTTTAATACTGTTTGGATTCAAACAAAAGATAAATTAATAACCAAAATGCTTAATTAGAAAAGGAAAAATATGAAAAACTATAAAAACTTTTTATTTATTTTAATTGTTATTATCTGTGCTTTCACACAAGCAAAATGTATGGAAGAAATTCGTATTGGAACAACTTTAGAAATTATTGAAACAGATAAAATGGGAAAAGAAGTGCTTGCTGGTCTTTCTACTAAAATAGAATCCATCAATACACAAGGAGGATTAAATGGAGTTCCTATCAAATTTACTGCTCTTAATGACAAATACGAACCAGAACTAGCAGAAGAAAATGTAAAAAAGCTCATTAATGAATATGATACAGATATTGTTATTTCATCAATTGGCTCTTCTAATCTGAAAAAATATTTGTACTTAGTAAAAGAAGGTAAAATTGCAGTAATTTGTCCCATGGCAGCGACTGCCTCTTTGCGTACGCCTGATTTAAAATATTCAGTATTTTTAAGAGCAACTTATGCAAGTGAAGTTAAAGCATTAACTCTTTATGCGATTAATAAAGAAGCTAAAAGAATTGTATTTTTCACAGAAAATGATCCTGATGGCAGAGAAACAGCCAAAAACGGAATCCAAGTTTTAAATAAAAGAGGTTTTGAAAAAGTAGAGGCAGGAGAAAAAGGTGATTTGGACAAAAAACAATATATGGTTGCAACTCACACTAGAGAAAAAGTGGATGTTGAGCAAGCTGCAGAAAATATAAGAGAATTTGAACCCGATACTTTAATCTTTTTGACTGCCGTAAAACCATCAACAGCACTCATTCGAGAGCTAACTCCATTCTTTTTCCCTGGCAAAACTCTTTTAGGTATTTCAGATCATGCTGAATCAATCTTTAAGAAATTCATTAAAGACTCTGGATTAAATTTTATAATTTCACATGTTATGCCAAACCCTCAAAAAAGCCAATTAGACATCGTTAAAGAATACCGAAAAGCAATGAAACAAGCTGATAAACCAATAACAGACTTCACATTAGAAGGATATATAAATGCTAGCGTTGCACTCTATTTTATAGACAAAGCTATGAAAAAATATCCTAATGAAGTAATAACCAAAGAACAAGTTATTAAAGCCGCAGAATCAACACAAAATGAATCGGTTGGTGGTTTAAATTTAAACTTTGATCCAAACACCCGCGAAATTGCAAAAAATATTTGGCTAAATACTGGAGAAGGTGACTGGATATTACAATCCGCAGATGAAGAACCTGTAGAATCAGTTACACAGGAAGAAAAAGAAGAAGTTGAACAAGCAGCTCCGGAAGAAGAAGAAGAAGAAGAAGAAGCTATTGTAATATATTAAAAATTCAAAAGGAAGCCCAATAATTAATGCATAGGGCTTCCTTTTTTTGGTTTAAACTTAACCAGCGTCTCTTCTCTATAAAAAATATATAACCCCAAAGCAACAAAAGCTAAAGCTACAAAATAATGCCAAGTAATATTTTCATTTAAGAAAAACCATCCATAAAAAGCTCCAAATATTGGACATAAAAAACCAGCGCTTGTAACAAAGGTTATTGTATAACGCCTTAATAACCAACCATAAAAATTGTAAACAATAACATTTGCAATAATAATCAACATCATTGTCCAAAATAAAAATGGCCAAAAACTATAAATTGGACATGTTGAAACACCTTCCAATATAAAAGATGTTGGAAGACTTAAAAGACCTCCTATAAGCATAGCCACACCATTTATCATTAATAAAGAATAACCCTTGCCCATCAATTGTTTTACTATAAACCATGCATAAGCAGCACTAACTACTGCCCCAAGTAAAACTACCTCAGGCAATGAAATAGATAAAAAATCCATTGTAGCTTCGCGAATATCTGTTTGAGTTAAAAAAATTGGCATCAATCCAACAAGACCAATCATCATTCCAAAAAACTTCTTAAAACCAAGTCGTTCTTTAAGTAAAAAATAAGATAAAAGTGCAGCAATAAAAGGTGTTGAAGAATAAATCAAATTAACCTTTGAAGAACTTATGTATTGCAAAGACCAAAACTCTGGAATAAAAGCAAAATAGATATGAAAAAGTGAAACTTTAAAAAATAACCACCAATCTTCACGCTTTAATGAAAAGTTTTTTCTATTAAAAAACCAAAGATAAGAAAGTAACAAAATTCCCGCAAAAGTCATTCTAAAACCAATGATAAAAAACGGTTTTGCATACGATAAAGCTATTTTGGCAATTGTAAATGTAGATGCAAGAATTGCATACAAAAGAACAATAAATAACATGACTTCTCCTTTTTTTTAATCAAAAATAATTTTTTAGCACAATCCCTAGTCTACCGTTTTTTACGAGAAATAAAATATAAAATTAAGAACAGTAAAACCGGCGGAAGATAAAGTAATACAACAGCAAAAACGCCCAAATTATGTAATACTTGTGCTGTATTTACTCCAATGTAAGAAAATAAAAAAAGTGCCCCACTCCATGCAACACTGATAAGCATGTTACTTCTTTTTCGTGAAAACAATAACATTCCCCACAATGCAAAAAAGGGAAATAAAAATTGCCATAATATTTGAGATATTCTTTTATGAAATTCCATAAAAGCTTCATGCTTATATTTGCGTAGCTTTTTTAATTTTTTCCATGTTAAAAACTTGAGCTGTTTAGGCAAGTTTTCTGATTTTTCTGAATCAAAAAACTGTGTTAAATCAATCTCTGTTGACTGAAAATTTGCAAAATATTGTCGACTTGATCCAATATTTTGAATTGTTCCATCTTCTAAAAACAAATTATCTTGCAGCAAAAAACCTCGTTTTGCATTTATCAAATATCGTTCATTTTGAGCTTTTTCTTGAAACATTAATAATAGCTTTTCAAAAATAAGCCTGTCTTTTTCTACATATTTTTTTTTAAAGAAAAAAGTAATGCCAGAAGCTGGTGTATGAAACCTATTCGATTCTAATTGATAAAATTGTTCTTTGGCAAATTTTACAACAAACTCTTTCCCTTTTTTATAACTTTGCGGAGCAAAAACAAATACCAAAGGGGTGTAAAGAGCAACAATAGTTAAAGAGAAAATTAAAACCGAAAAATGTAATACCCGCCTAGCGCGGGAAGAAAAATAAAAAAATAAAATTTCATCTTCAATATGCAAATTTCCAATAATAACACTAATTGCTAATAAACTTGCTAATGGAATTGCAAACTGAGACATTAAAGGAAGCATTAAGAATAACAACTTTGGTGTTACATACCAAGAAGAAATCAGAGGAAGACGAACAACAAGATCACTAACAGCAAAAACACCTGTCAAAATAACAAAAAAGAATAAAAAATTCAGATAAAATCTTTTTAAAAAATAAAAACAAAGCATTTATTAAATTGTTTCAACTCGATCATCAATTACATTAATTCGTTCAATTTTTACAGTTTTTCCAGTATCAGTATCAACATCTAACCAGATTCCATTAAGAGCAAAAGGCCCTCTTTTATCAACAGCAAAACGATGTAACATTTGTGTCAAAAACTTTTGAGTAACAGCCTCTTTTTCCACGCCAATTACAGAATTCAAGGCTCCACAAAAACCTAAATCTGTAATATATCCAGTACCTTGAGGTAAAATCCTTGAATCAGCTGTTGGAACATGGGTATGAGTTCCAAACAATCCAGAAACTTGCCCATCTAAATAATAACCTAACGCTTGTTTTTCTGATGTTGCCTCTGCATGAAAATCTACAAACACCATATTGGTTTTTGTTTTAAGTAAAGTTAATAAAGATTGTGCAGTTCTAAAGGGACAGTCTATATTGTCATGCATAAAAACTCGCCCCTGCAGATTCATTATTCCAATAGTATAACCTTTTACTTCAATTACTGCATAGCCTTTTCCAGGACAATCGGATGGATAATTTGCTGGACGCAACAAATCGTTATTTGTGTTTAAATAATTATATATTTCCTTGTTATGCCAAATATGATTTCCAGATGTTACAACATCTACGCCATTGTGCTTAAAAAACTCCATTATCTTAGGGTTAATACCTTTTCCGTTTTTTGCAGTATTTTCACCATTAACAACTAAGGCATCAATTTTGTGTTCTTTTTTCAATTTAGAGACCCACTTTTGAAACATTACCTGACCAGAAGTCCCAATAATATCCCCTAAAAACATTAAACGTAAAGTATTTGGCATAGTTTTATCCATATAACAGTTATTTTTAAGGATCCAAAAAACCAGCTGTAAAAAGAATCAACTCTGTAAATACAAAGTCATCATCCTGAATCCTAAGTTTATCAAAGGGTTTCAGGATGACGACTTTGCAAGTCTAATTCATCTTTCAACAAACATCACAATGTAAAAAATTAAACCCTACTTAGCAAATTCAATAATTCGTTTTTCTCGAATTACATTAACCTTAATTTGCCCTGGGAAATTAACTTCTTCTTCTATTTTCTTAGCTATATCACGAGCAAGCATTGTTGCTTTTTCATCATCTAAACTAGCTTCATCAACAATAACACGAATTTCACGGCCTGCTTGCAAAGCATAAGCTTTTTTTACACCATCAAAATTATTTGATATATCTTCCAACTGTTCAAGACGTTTTATATATGTTGCAAGAGTTTCACGTCTGGCACCTGGTCTTGAGGCTGAAACAGCATCTGCGATGTGAGTAATTAATCCATAAACACTTTTTGCCGGAACTTCTTCGTGATGACTTGCAATTGCATTTACAACAATCGGATCCTCACCATATTTTTTAGCCAAGTCACTTCCAACTAAAGCATGCGGACCATCAATTTCTGCAGAAACCGCTTTTCCAATATCATGCAACAAACCACAACGCGCAGCCAAGTCTTCATCTAGTCCCAATTCAGAGGCGATCATTCTTGCAAAATAGGCAACTTCTTTACTATGAATTAAATTGTTTTGAGTAAAACTTGTTCTAAAATGCAACTTACCTAATAACTTAACAATTTCTGGATGCACACCTCTAAAGCCAAATTCAAGCACTGCTTGTTGCCCAATTTCTTCAATGCTAGCATCAAGTTCTTTTTCGCACTGACCAACAACTTCTTCAATTCTTGTTGGATTAATTCTTCCGTCTTGAATCAATTTATTTAATGCGCGTTTTGCAACTTCACGCCTGATTGGATTAAAACCTGAAATAGTAATAATTTCTGGTGTATCGCCAATCACAAATTCCATTCCTGTTGCCATTTCTAAAGCTTTAATATTTCGGCCTTCTTTACCAATTATACGTCCCTTCATCTCTTCTGTTGGAAGATGAATAACACTTGAAGAATGGAGAGTAACCTGTTCAGAAAGATATCTTTGCATTGAGGTTGCAAGTATATCTATAGACTTTTCTTTCGCCTCGGTTTTTGCTTCTTCTTCAACCTTGGCAAGCCACTTTTGATTTTCTAAGGTTACTTCTTTTTCTAAAGATTCAAATAAAATTCTTTTTGCTTCATCTCGTTTCATCCCAGAAAGTCGCTCTAACTTTGAAACCAAATCACTATAAAGTTTTTTGAGTTTTATTTCATCAGCACTTAAAATATCTAAACGTTTTGATAAATTACGCTCTTTTTGTTGCAGTTCTTTGCGAAGTTCATCCAACAAAATTTCACGATGCTCCAACATATCTTCTTTTTTCTGAAATTTATGCTGTTGTCTTTGATATTCTATGCGTGATTTTTTTATCTCTAACTCAAAATCACTGCGTTTTTTATACATCTCGTTTTTAAGATTTGTTAACGCATTACGACGTTCTCTCTCTACTTCGGCTTTAGCATTTTTAAGCATCTTTTGAGCTATTAGCTTTGTTTGATAAATCTGTTCACGCTTCACCTTAAAATACAAAAATATCATCAGAACCCCACAAAGGGCTCCAATAATAAAACTTAATCCCATTATTCCTATCATTTTTTCATCTTTCCTTATTTCATTTTCTTTATTTCAATCAAAAACACAAAAACAATCCCCCAAAAATTTTTCCAAAATCTCCAAAAACATAAAAGCTTGTGTATGAAAAAAAGGAATAAACCATTAGCAGTTAGCCCCACAAAAAATAGGTACCACTAATTTGTTTATAACGAGAGAAAAAGAATGAAAAAAAGAAGAAATCTAGCTATAACAGCAGAGCAATCAAACACAAAAAAGCTGCTTGCCGCACCTTTTCGGCTTGTATCTAAAATTTAAAAGCTACAATTCTCAAAAAAAACTACCTGTAGAAATATATAAAAGCCTGTTTAATTTAATTTCCCAACAAAGTATCTAAAGTTTCTGCTTCTTCTTGCCACGAATCTAATATTTTCCGACTTCTTTTCAATTCCATTGCCAATTGCAATGCAACAAGAATTGATATTTTAGATTCATTATGAATTCCAATTTTGCTCATGGCATCCTTGAGTAAAGAATCAACTAATCCAGCTGCTTGGGAAATTTCTTCTTCGCTCTCATCAGTGGTAAGAGAGTAGTTTTTTCCAAGAATGGATACTGTTATATTTTTTAACTCTTCCATATTATTTACTACTTAGTTACTTGCTTGCCGGTTTCTTCTACCGAACCAATACTATCAAGTAGTTCTTCTATCGAGCTTTTTATAACCGATTTCTCACTCTCTAAAGATTCAGAATCTTTATTCTGTTTCGTTAATTTAGCTTCCAACTCATGGTTTTGATCTACTAACTTCTTATTTTCCATCGTTAAAGCATTATTAACATTTTCTAAATCTTTATTCTTCTGAATAATTAGAAGGACTTTCTTTTCTAGCTCCTCTAACTGTTTCATTCTTTTTCCTTTTTTCATACCCCAAAAATTGTACCCTATTTTACAACATGATATATTTTAAATATTTTTAGGAACAATTTTCAAGAAATTTTATTTTTTTGACATCGTTACAAGCTGAGCAAAGGCATCCGGCTCAAAAATTGCCAACTGAGAAAGCATTTTTCTGTTAAGTTTAATATTCGATTTATTAAGCGAATTAATAAAACTGCTATAACTTGTACCATTGCTTTTACATGCAGCAGCAATTCGAGAAATAAAAAGAGCTCTAAAATCTCTCTTTTTTTGCTTGCGCCCAATAAATGCAAATTCTAATGCTCGCAATAATGTTTCTTTTGCTCTTCTAAAAACATTTTTACGCTGTCCCCAAAATCCTTTTGTTTGTTTTAAAAGTCTTTTATGTCTTTTTTTTGTAATTGTACCACGTTTAATTCTACTCATAATTAACCTCTATCATGCACTTTTAATATTTATTTATTAATAATTATATCTTAACCAAGATCCTTAATAAGGCAACAATATAGCAACGTTTTTTTCATCGGCAGGATTCAAGAAAGTCTGCCCTCTTAAATTTCGCCCCTGTTTTGGACTTTTTGCCCAAGCATGATGCCTATTATAAGCCTTAGATCGTTTTATTCTTCCCTTGCAATTCTTGCTAAATCTTTTTTTACTAGCAGAATGTGATTTCATTTTTGGCATAATTAGATCCTTAATGCAGATTTAATTCAATAATTAGTTACTATTTATATTACAATATAATCTATTTTTGTCTCAAACAACAGGTTTTTTTACTTTATAAAGTAAATCTTTGACCAAAAAGGGCCACCTCTTTGTTCTTTTTCTTCAACTAAAGAACCTAAATCTTGCTCCATTAAATCCTTATGAATACGCTCAAATAGGGCGTTTCCCAATTCTTTTATCATTATAAACTGACGCCCTCTAAACTGAAGCGTAAATTTAACTTTTTTACCTGATTTCAAAAATTCAATTGCATGCTTCATTTTCGTATTGTAATCCTGGTCACCAATATTTGGACGCATTTTTATCTCTTTGACCTGGATTATTTTCTGCTTTTTTTTGGCTTCACTTTGCTGTTTTTTCTTAACATACAAGAATTTGCCGTAATCCATTATTTTGGCAACAGCAGCGCCGTCTTTTTCTCCAACCTGTACCAAATCAAGACCTGCCCCTTCAGCCAAAGACAGGGCTTCTTTTTTGGAAATCACCCCTAAATTAGTTCCATTCTGATCAATCACTTGAATACTAGCTGCTTTAATTCTATCATTTGTTATATATTGGCTACTCTCATTCCTATTTCTGTTATCTCTATATTTGCTCACTAAATATTCCTTAATTTAGGGATTCTTCGATTTTTGAATTAATACCGTCCAATATTTTTTCAAATAAAACATTATCTGCTTTTAGCTTTTGAACACAATTGTCTCTGCCCTGTGCAAGCTTTTCGGTTCCAACCGTAAACCAAGCACCAGATTGCTGAACAATTCCGTACGTCAATCCAGCCTCAAGCAAATCAAGCTCTCTACTAATTCCCTTGCCAAAAATAAGATCAACTTCAACACGCTTGAAAGGAGGAGCAACCTTATTTTTAACAACTTTAACTAACACCTTATTACCAAACGGTTTATCATTTCTCTTCAATGTTCCAATTCGCCTAACCTCCAAACGAACTGAAGAATAAAATTTAAGAGCATTTCCACCTGTTGTAGTTTCGTTATTGGCAAAAGGCAAACCGCCAATTTTATGCCTTACTTGATTAATAAAAATCAAAATTGTTTTTGATTTATGTACAATCGGAGTAAGTTTTCGCATTGCTTGTGACATTAATCTTGCCTGAAGACCAACATGAGAATCACCCATATCACCTTCAAGCTCTGCTTTTGGAACCAAAGCAGCAACTGAGTCTATTACCAATAGATCAATCGCATTAGAACGAATCAACATTTCTGCAATATCTAAAGCCTGTTCGCCATAATCTGGTTGCGAAATAATCAAATTATTAACATTAATTCCAACACTAGCGGCATAAACCGGATCCATAGCATGCTCAGCATCAATAAAAGCACATGTTCCACCTGCTTTTTGTGCCTGAGCAATTGCATGCAATGTCAATGTAGTCTTTCCAGAAGCCTCTGGTCCAAATACTTCTACCACTCTCCCGCGAGGCAAACCTCCAACACCAAGGGCCTGATCTATCAAAATGGAACCCGTTGAAACGGTATCCATTTTAGTATTAGCCTTTTGGCCCAATAACATCACAGAACCTTTACCAAATTGCTTGTCGATTTGAGCAAAAGCAGCTTGTAATGCCTGTTGTTTTCCTGAATCTACCTTACCTGTTGTTGTTTTTGCTTTCTGTGCCATAAGTATTAATCTTTCATTCACTTTGTTCTTGTGTACCTTGCAATTTCTCCGATTTTTCTATTTTAGCATTTCTCTGCAAAGATGCAATAAATGCACCTAAATATGGGTTTATATTGCGCTCCTTCACATCTTTGAGCGTTTTGTCTCTAACTGTTGCAAATTCATCCATTTCAACTTCCTCCATTTTTGTCATTTGAATCAAATTATAGTCCGATTTGTGCTCATGTTTTAAAAGTTGAGCTTTATCTGTAAGGGCAAATGCCTTTGCTTTTAAATTAGGAATGTCTTTAAATTCATCAATTTTGTCATCTTTTTTCACTAAATCTGTTTCAATCAACTTTAAATTAAGTGTTGAGCTTAAATCTGCTAATGTAGCTTTTTTATCAAAAAATTCCCTTCTTGCTTTTTTGACAGTTGCTTTTATCTCGGTCTCAGCCTTATCTTGAAAATAATCATCAACTACATCATTTTTGATCTCATCAAATTTAGGAATAAAGCTTTCCTGAATATCAGTTAATCGGTATAATACGTGCTTTTCTTCATCAACAAAACTGCCTTGAACACTCTGTTTTTTACGTGTAGCAAAAAGCTTTTCTGCTAATTTATTTTTTAATTCATAACCTGCAGTATCTTTTTGTCCTAACCAAGCACTTGTTTTGGTTGCTAAACCATTTTTGACCACAAACCTATCTATTGCATCTACGTCTTTTTTAGCTTCATGCAAAACTCTTTCAATATCACCCTTTAAGCTTGTTACAGATTTTTTAGCCTTGATTGTTTTTACAATATCATCTCTTACAACATCAAGAGGCTTTTCTGAAGCAGATACTCTTTCAATAAGCTGTATTATTTCATAACCATCTGTTGTTTTTATAATATCAGAAATCCCGCCGACTTCTTTTAATTTAAATGCAGTTTTTTCAAAGTCAGCATCAAAGGTTCCTCTTTCAAAAAAATCAGTCAATCCACCCTTAGAAGCTGTTTTTGAATCTTGAGAATATTTTTTTGCAAATTCTGCAAATTTATCTGTATTCTCAATTAATTGTTTGTGCAAATCCTTTGCTTTTTCTAATATTTCAGTTACCTTCTCTGGTGCTTCATCTTTTTCAATTTTTAATAAAATATGTCTTACTTTTACTTTTGGAGGAATTCTAAATAAAGAGCTTTTGTTTTTGTCATAAAAACGTAATATTGCTTGCTCATCAATTTCCATCTTTTCTGCATAATCGCTTGAAGAAAGCATCCAATATTCGGCTTTTCTTTTTTCAGGAATTCTATAACTTTCCTTGTTTTTCTTAAAAAACTTTTCTATTTCTTCATCTGTTGGCGAAAGCTTTTTTACTTCATCCAAATAACGATCAAAAGGAAAAGTTAAAATTGCAAACTTTTTTTTCGCCTGATCAGAAACAAAAGCTTCTCTAGCTTTACCGACAGGAGTGTAATATGAGCTCTTTATAAACTTCTCAAACAAATCTCTTTTAAACTCCTCTTCTTGATTATCTTCAAACTCAGTAATAGTGGTACAAAGACGGTTTACATAAAATCTATAAGCCTCCATATCAACATCTCCAACAGGATTTTTAACCTGAGGAGGAAGCATTTTTACCAACTCTTCATCAAAAGATTTTGAGCTAAATTGAATATTGAATAAACCTCTTTCTTGATCTATCAAAGAATCTCTTACGCACTTATTAAAAGCAGCCTCTTCAGGATTGCCCAAACCTGCCATATTTAAAAATAGATCAACAGAAACCCCATAAGCTTTTGCATAAGCCTGATATGCCTCAATTTGCAAACGAATTTCACTCAATGCAGAACGATATTTTTTAAATAAAACATCACGACCATTAACTTCAGCTACCTTGATTTCGCTTTCATGAGGCCTGCGCCAAATTATTGCAGCTAATCCGCTAAGCGCCAAAGACGCAAAAACAAGCCATAATACGGTGTGCCATTTTTTCATTTCTTTTCTGAAAATATAAATCATCTAGATCCTTTCTTAAAACTACTCACCAATATATTTGTTTTTTTTTGCAACCAAAACTTCACTAAAAAATCTGAAGTAAGATAGATTCTTCGCTATGAAGTGTATATTACAGAGCAATTATCTGCAACTAAAATTTTCCCCAAAAAACAAATCTAGATGTTTTTTTATTTGCAGAAAAATACTTTTTTCTAAATTACTAATCTCCAAAGTATTACAAGAAAATTTTGTTTTATCTTTATTCTTTTGCAAAAGAATCTTCAAACCATTCCAAAATGTAATTTGCCTTTTTGCATATTGTCGAGTTTGTTGTTGAATAATTTCGATTAAAAGAGGAATATCTTCTGCCTTTTCTCCCTCTTTTATCCATTCAAAAATTTCGGAATAACCAATTAGACCTTTTGCATGCAAAAATTTCTCCCATTCAGTATCAATAAGTTCTTGAGCTTCTTCAATCCATCCCTCTTTCATCATCTCAACAGTTCTGGTATTGATTCGTTGGTACAGGATTTCGCGTTCGAAGTTTATAAAAACAAATAAAGAATTAAATTTGGGAGAAAACTCAGGTTTATATTCGCAAGGTAATACCCCCGTTTTTTGCCATATTTGCAGAGCTCGTTTAATACGATATTCATCATTTGGATGCAACTCTTTTGCTCTTATTGAATCAATCTTATTTAAAACATCCCACCATGTTCTTTGTGTATCTGCAATTTTGGTTAACAGCACTTTTCTTTCTTCTTTGCCTTCCTGTTCTTTTTGAAAATCTTTCGGGGGAAAATATAAGGATTTTAAATAAAATAAAGAACCACCAACTAAAATAGGCAATTTATCGTTTTGCCAGATTTCGTTTGCTTTTTGCAAAACCAGTTCACGATATTTAACAACGCTAAGATCTTTAGGTTCATCTAAAATATCAAAAAGATGATGATTAACTTCTTGGCTTTGCCAATCAGGCTTTGCAGTACCCACAGAAAGAGGTTCATAAAATTGCCCTACGTCGGCATTAATAATTTCTGCAGGAACATTTTCTGCAATTTGTAATGATAAGTCGGTTTTTCCTGAAGCTGTTGGGCCAGAAATTATTAGTAAAAAAGGATCTTTATTTTCGTATTTCATTATCACCAGATAAAAGAAACATAGCTATGTCGTCACCCTAAAACAAGTTCGGGGTGACGACATTTAAGAATCTATGCTTTACTTAAAAACAGTTCGAGGGTCTTATATAATAATAAAATTAAGCAGCTGAAACTTGTTCTGTATGTCCTTGAAAGTATAACTGCTTAAATGGGTTTTGCAATTCTTGTAAAACCAAATCACGACTCTGTTCTGTAACCACCTGAATTTCTTGTATTAACAATTCTTCAGCGGTTTGTAATAAATTTTTTTCCCCAAAAGAAAGTTCTTTTTGTTGAGCAATGTACATCAAATCCCTATAAATCTGAGCAATGTCAAAAAGCTTTCCACTTTGTATTTTTAATTGATAATCTTTATTGCGCCGATTCCAACCACTTGGAGTAAAGTCTAGATATTCTAACTTTTTACTAGGCTCTTTATATAATTCATTTAACACACCATCTATACATTCTTTGTCACTAAGCGGCCGCATCCCAGTATGTTTTAAACTGTGCATAGGAATAAGTATTGTCATATCTTTAAACATAAAATTAAGTTTAAAAAATTTTATACTATTTCCAGCTACTCGCTTTTCAATTATATCATCGATAACTGCTACACCATGTCCCGGATAAATAACCTTGTTATTGAGGTTGAACATAACAAAACCCCTTTCATAGCATCAAATATCATAACTTGCTATAAGTGTCATCATGACCCCCATAAGAGTATAAGGATTCAATTAATTCATATGAACAAGATCCCACCTCCCCACAATAGAATAAAAATAAATTAAATTTTGAATTCCTAAAAAACTAAGATAAAATGATTTTTTCGAGAAAAAAGGGGCGCAAAAAAACTTCTCGTTTTTAAGTTCATACATAGAAAAAAACTTGCACATCCCAACCTTCCCTAAACAACCAAAGCATTAAAATGATTCTTCAGACTAACAAAAATAAAGCTATTCCCTCAAGTTTATGGCAAAAAAACAGTTTTTTGCTCATTTTTTAGCTAGATTTATAAAATCCACTCTACAAATAGGAATCATTTGCGAAAGTAACAATTTAGGATTAAATTAGTAAGAGTACATAATTAAATAAAATGAACAGAAAGGGACGTCATGAATATATTTAAAGATTTCCCTGTAAAAGAACTCTTTTTGAGGTTGCTATTAATAATTATAGTAGTTTTTACATTTAAAGGCCTTGCAACTCGAACTATTTTTACAAAAGCAGAAAAAAGATCTTCTAAACAACCAGTTCAACAAGTTAAAAATAAAATTTTACAGGCCAACCGAAGTCAAGAAAAACTTCTTGCCTTGGTAGACAAGCTTAATGCACATATCGATGCACAAGCATTTTTATT
>CAZFDQ010000266.1:0-3340 GCA_964518205.1 uncultured Pseudomonadota bacterium
GGTTGATACGCAGATACAGGATTTGGAATCAAGTATTAAAAAATTAGAAGAAGAAAAAAAAGCTATCGAAGAAAAACGTAAAGAAATAGAAAAGCTTAAAGCGGAACGTCTTGAAGCAATTAGAAAAAAGATGGCACGTTTAGAAGAATTAAGTGTTGTTGCAGGACTTAAAAAGACTGCTGGATGGCGTAAAATAGCAGAATACTTTATAGGAAAAGTTTTAGATGCTGCATCTTTTGTTTTTCGCAAAATCAAGAATGTTACAGTTACATTTTATGAAAAATTTATCAAAGGTTTTGTACATGCTGTCCAACGTCGAGTAAAAGAAATAGAAAAAGAAAAAGCTGAACCATCCCCAACGGAAGAAATGGAACTACCGGCTGAAATGGGACCACCTCCATCTGAAGAACCTAGTATGGGAATGCCTCCTGCAGAAATGGGACCGCCTCCAGGAGGAATGGGACCAGCTCCAGAAATGGGTCCACCTCCAGCTCCTCCAGAAATGGGGCCACCTCCAGGAGGAATGGGACCAGCTCCAGAAATGCCTGGAATGTAAGTTTAAAAAGCCGCCTTAAAGTTTTATGGGCGGCTTTTCCTTTTTTTGTAATTTTTTTTATATTCAAAAAAGTTTGCAAACAATTTTGTATTTTGATAAATTTTGCATGACCAATTAACTAAATTAGGATATACTTTTTATATCATGCTGAAGAGTAAGCGCTAGTTGCAGAGCTTTGATAGTTGAAATGCCGAGGTGGCGGAATTGGTAGACGCACTGCTTTAAGGGGGCAGCGGGAGTATTCTCGTAGGGGTTCGAGTCCCCTCCTCGGCACCATTCTTTTTTTCATTAATTACACTTTTTTTATATTAGCTTTCTTTGTTTTTTTTATTATTTAAAACTAGCAGTATTTGTTCTAAAAAAAGGAGAAATTATGAAAAAATTTATATATAAACTTTTTGCTATTTTTCTATTCATTACAATAACAACAACAAATTGTGTTAGCGATTGGACGTTTTTGGTTTATATGGAATCGAGTGATCAGATGCAGTATTGGGCTTTAAAAAATATTAATGATATGATGCTTGCCCAGCCAAATAAAAATGTTAATGTTCTAGTTCAGCTTCATTTAGGTCAAAATATTGCTTGGCGTTATAAAGTAACACCAGGCAATCTTAAGTTTGAAGGTTGTATTTCTATTGGAAGCAATGTAGTAGACGATGTTGTGAATTCTATGAAGTGGGCTGTTGGCTTGTGTTCTGCAAAATCATATTGCTTAGATTTATGGGACCATGGTTTTGGTATTTTAGATCCTGCTTATGTTGCTGGTCCTAATAATACAGGTTTTAATTGGGATGTTGAGTTGGATGGTGTTAATTGTGAGGATGATGTTTGTACCTTGCGGGGGCTTTTATTTAATGACGCAAGCAAGACTTACATGAATAATACACAAATGATCGAAGCTTTAAATAAAATTAAATCCAAAGTTTTGCATGGGAAAAAAATCAATATTTTGGGAACAGATTGCTGTAAGATGGCGATGGTTGAAGTTGGTTATCAAATAAGAGATTATGTTTCGTATTTAGTTGGTTCACAAAATTGTGAAATCATGGATGGTTGGGACTATAAAGAATTATTAAATTCATTTAAAAAAGGCAATCAGACTACATTTCAAACAGTTAAAGCCATTGTAAGTACTTATGGAGCCTATTGTTCTAAACATGCAAAACAGGGGTTATATACACAATCAGCGTTAAATCTTTCTGCTATCGATAAGTTAATTCATAATATGAATGAGATAGTTGTTTTGTGTAAAAAAGTATTTGATGTTCCGGTGTATGTAAATAAATTTAGACGGTTGATTAAAAGAGCTAGAGCCGCGAGTGTGAAAATTTGTGATTCGCCTTATTATACATGCTTAAGCTCATTTTATTCTGCTTTTTCTAAGGAACTTAAAGGCTCACTTGCTGTATTTTTGCCACAAGAAATTGTGCAAGATTTACAAAAATATATAGAAAGAGCTAGAGATAATATTAAGGATGCTGTTGTTGCAAATACCACAGGACGTAACATGTCTGATGCAAAAGGAATTTCTATTTATTTTCCTAATTATCATATTGATTCTTCTTATTTAGACACAGCATTTGCAAAAGAGACTTTATGGTTAGATTTTTTGCGCTTAGTTATTAATGAAGAATGAAAAAAATTAAAATATTACATTTTAAGCTCCATTTGCTAGTAATTTCAGGAATTATTGGTAAAATGTTATTAAATTGTTGATATTAATCTTATTTAATGTCTAAAGGTTTTTGTATAATTTTTACTGTTATGGTTAAGCAAACTTTGTTGAGGAGAGATAATGCAAAATAAAGTTGCAAGGTTTTTTCTATCTAAAATGATGTTTTGGGTTTTTGTAGCTGTGGTAGGGTCTTATTTTTTGGTTTCTATTGATACAAAACGTGTTGCATTAATGGAAGAAGAAACAGGTAAAAAAATTACATTTTTTCAAAAAGTGTGGGAATCGATTCGCTTACCTAGATTAAAATTAGGGATTGATCTTCAAGGTGGAACATATCTTGTTGTTGGTGTTGAGGTTGAAAAAGCAATTGAAAATCGTCTAGGTTTAGAAAGCAAAAATTTAGATCAGCTTTTTAAGAAAAAAGATATAAAAGTTCTTCCTGATAAAAAAGAAGTTTCAAATAAAACTTTGATGTTAACTTTTAAAGATGAAGAATCTGCAAAGATTTGTTATAACCTGATGCGCAAAGAGCTTCCAGCTTTAAAGGTTACAATCAAGGGCATCGAAGTAAAAGCTATTTTAACTCCGGCCGAAGAACAAAGAATTAGAATAGGTTCTGTTGAACAGGCTGTTAATGTGTTGAGTAATAGATTGAGTGGTTTTGGGGTTGAAGGCATTACTGTTCAACAGCATGGTGAAAGACAGGTTGTTGTTCAGCTTCCAGGTGTTGATGACCCTGAAAGAGTAAAATCTGTTATTACAAAAACTGCTCATTTAGATTTTAAAATTGTTGAAAAAATAGCAGCAAGCAAAGATGCTTTATTGGAAGATTTTGATTATGATCTTCCATCAGATAAAACAATTGTTCCTTGGCGTCGTGGTGATGGTGGAGACGAAGACGGTGTTTCAAGATGGGGTTTAGTTTCAGCTTTTGCTGATGTGAGTGGGGAGCATATTACGGATGCAAGAGTTAGTTATGGTGAATACAATAGAGTTGAGGTCAGTTTTCAACTTGATTCTGCAGGAGCAAGAGAATTCAGAGAAGTTACAGGAAATAACATTGGCAAACAGCTTGGTATTATAATTGATGATGTAATGTTCTCAGC
>CAZFDQ010000267.1:0-2116 GCA_964518205.1 uncultured Pseudomonadota bacterium
TTTGTTGAGGGGAAAACAGCTATAAAACCTGCGTGCTTTGAAAATAATGGTTGGTCTGAATAGTTAATGATTTCATCACCAGGGAAAAAACTCGCTCCAATATTTAAATCTTTATCCCAAACCTCATTACAGAGGATAGAATATACAACAATATTTGAAAGGTCATCGGCTATTTTATATTTTTTGAAAATTAAAGATAAAAAGTTTTCTATTTCTAGCTTTTTTTTGAAAATATTTGCTCTTCTTTTATATTCTGGGCTTTTATCAATAGAAATTTTAAGCTCGAAAAGATTATTTACATAGTCTGTCTGAACCTCTTCTATAAGCTCGAAATCCTTTCTTGGTATTAAATCCTTCAATTTCAATAATTTTCTTGTTTTTACAATATCTTTTAGAAAATCATCCCTATCCACGAGGTAAGCAACTTGCGAGTATTTGTATATATCAGCAATTTTTATCTTTATTGGTTCAATATTTAAAGAACTCTGCATTTTAATTTTAATTGTTGTGAATTGTTTAATCTTTTTGTATGATAATGTTATCAAATGTGGAGTATAAATTCAACTAAAAACAAAGAAAATTTACCAGAACTGATTGGTCTCAAAGAGGCTTGTGAGATTTTAAAGGTTCATCCTAATACTCTTAGACAATGGGATAAAAAAGGAATCTTGAAGGCGATAAGATTTGGAGTTAGAAAAGATAGGCGATATAGAAAAGAAGATATTCAAAATCTTTTGAATGAAGAAAGATAAACCTCAAGGTATTTTTTTAAAGTTACTTAAGGCTTCAGCCATTGTTTGGGTTTTAAGCATAATTTCCTTCTTCATAATCATATTTCTTGCTACTTCGGGTTTCTCAAAGACGGTTGATAACACAGAATTTGGCAAATCTAGTCTCTTTCTTTCTCTTATGGTTATTTTTATTTCAGTAGGCTCTTTAGCTTTCATATTTTTAGTTTTAGGTTCTGTTGCTAGGGTAATCTTAGAGAAAAAAATCTTTAAGGAATTTTTAGGGTTCAAAAAATCATTTAAGGGAATTATTTTAGCTACTTTCAAGCTTTTTATCCTAATTGCTCTTTTCCCTTTATTCTTAATTTATAACGAAAGTGGTTTAGGAAACTTTATCAGAAGAATTAGAAAAAAACCTTTCTCAAAACCTAAGCCAATAATTGGTCGTCTAATATTAATAGTTTTAATCTCATTTACTTTTCTTCCCGTATGGGTTGGTGGCTATTTCTTAGGCATTTCCCTTTTTAAAGAGGAATTTGGCTTCATGACAGAGCCAATTACTATTTCAGGAACTGGTTCGATGTACCCTACTTTTCCTAAGGGAGAAGGAAAGACCCCTGAAGATTTATCCAAACAAATAGTCGGCACCCCAGGAATGTCAAGATACCCAAGTGGTATTAATATTGGAGATAAAACACTTTTTGGTTATCAAATTGGTAGAGGCGATATAGTAGTTGTTGAAAATGAAAAGATAAGAAAGATAAATGAGGAGTTATATGGGGATGGCGGTGGTTGGGTTAAAAGGGTTATTGGAATACCGGGGGATGTAATTGAACTTCGAGAAGGAATTGTTTACCTAAATGGTGAACCCCTAAAAGAACCCTATACGGCTCAACCACGCTCAACTTTTGGAGGACCATTTCTTAGCGAATGTAAGAAAATTACCGTGCCAGATAACTCCATTTTTATTATGGGAGACAATCGTAAGGGAAGTGGTGACTCAAGAGAAAGCGGATTTATTGAAATGAGTGCTATTAACCATGTCCTTCCTTTTAAAAAGCAAACAGGGGCATTAGACAAAGAGTGGAGAGACATAACAAGAGACTTAGATGAAACCTCAAAGATAAAATTGGACAAGGATAAATACTTACAGTTACTTAACGAAAAGCGAAAAGAAGCGAGCGTCAAAGAGCTTGAGTATCAACCTAAGCTAGAAACATCAGCCAATAAAAGAGGTGAAATCATTCTGGAATTTAATGACTTTTCTTTTGAAGCAACTCGAAGTGGTTACACTATGGTAGATGCCATGAGAGATGCTAAATATTCTAATATTGTTTGGGGTGAAGCTCCAACACAGGGTTATTATGAAGCGGAAGAGTTGATTGATA
>CAZFDQ010000268.1:0-9088 GCA_964518205.1 uncultured Pseudomonadota bacterium
AGAAGTTTTAGAAGAAAAAGTTGACAAAATTATTGAAATGGAAAATAATGAAGAAGAAAAACCAATAAGGCGCTCTAAAAAAGAAATGCCTATTATAAATAAAATTTATAAAAGAAAAACAGGTAAAAAATATAGTGGTGAACGAAAACATTATAAGAGAAAAATTGAGGAGGTGAGAACTAAATGAGAATATCTAAAAAAAGAGGAGAAGGCGAACCAGAAATCAAGTTATTATCAGCTGATGAGCAAGAGAAAATTAAAAAGTTAAAAGAAAAAAAGAAAAAAGATGGCTAATACACCCTTATATATTCCAGTATTAGAGGAAGAAAATAAGTTTAAAGATTATCGGGAAGGTGTGTGGGGTGATAGTTTTAATTGGTGGAAAATACGAGATTGGGACACAATTAAATATTTGGTAATACACCACTCGGTGACTAATCCAACCAATAATCCAAAGGATGATGTGGACTATATTGCGTATCTTCATAAACAAAGAGGTTGGGGCGGAATAGGATATCATTTTGTAATAACTGCTGACGGAACAGTTTGGTATGTTGGTGATATTTCAACACAGCGAGCAAATGTAGCAGATAAAAATCACCTAGTTATCGGGGTTTGTTTGGTGGGCGATTTTACTAAGACAAATCCGACTGACGAACAAATTCTTTCAGCACACGATTTGTGTAAGTATTTGCTTTTTGATGTTTCGGCAATTTCCAATTTTAAAGGATGGGAAAATTTGGTTGGACATAGTGAATTACAAGCTACTCAATGCCCAGGAGATAGCTGGAAGGGGGCTGGAGACTCGATGTATGAGCGGATAAAGAATCGTATTCCTTATACACCACAACCACAGCCAGAGCCAATTATTAATTGGGAAAAGCGTTATAAAGAGCTGGTTGAAACTAATAAGGAAAAAGAAAGGATTTTAAAGGAGCAAATTTCTTCCTTAGAAAAGGAAAGAGATAAATACCGAGGCGATTTGACAAAATATAAGGAAGAGTGCCAATCAAAAATTGACGAACTTAAAGAAAATCTTGAAAATGCAAAATCTGAAAATCCGAAAACTCCTAGCATTGAAGAATACAACGAAAATGAGGTTTTGACACAAGCGGTTAAAATTATTTTAGGAAAGTTAACTGATTGGTTACCGAAGGGAGGTGAATTAAATGGCTGATATTGAATTAAGCAAGGAAGCATTATGGAAAGCGGTTAAGGAGCCGTTAAGGTTGTTGTTATTTGCATTAATACCATTTGCCTTAGCATATCTTAAAACATTTCCTACAGGATGGGCTACGGCCTTAACACTTTTATTAAGGTTCTTTGATAAATTACTACACGAAATTGGAAAAGAAACTGATAACAAATTATTAGTTAAAGGATTATCAAGGTTTTAATAAATGGGATTAACTGAAAAAGAACGCCGTGTTTGTGAGGAAATAATTAAGGATATTAATTTGCCAGAACAGGGCTTCCATTTAATTAGACAAGAATTTAAACGTGTTGGAATTGAGCTTGAGGATGGATATGGTTCAAGCCCTAATTGGTTGAAAGAAAAAAAGTTGCCAGTTAGGGGGATTCAAGAATATCCTGATGATTTAAAATTAAATTGTAGATTTTTAAAGAAAAAATGAGAAAAGAAGTGGGCAGAATAGCATTACCAGGCAAAAAAGAGAGGGTTGTTTATGCCAATCTTGAACCCGATATTCCTGAAGAGCAAATAATTAGGTGTCCTGATAAAAAAGAGGTTAAAGTGGATTGGCGGCGAAACTTTGACAGAATAGAATCTATAAGGGAGGTAATTAAAGAAGCCGAGCTTGTCCAACTTGAAGGCACTTATAGAGTGCAATTAGACAGGCCTGATATTAAATACGGTATCGGGCTTATATTTTCTGATTTACATATAGGTAGTTGGACTTCGGATCATAATTTAATTAGGGAAGTATTAAATCTTGTTTCAGAAGTACCTAATTGTATTATTATTGACGCAGGGGATGCTTTTGATAATGGTGTTTGGGGCGGATTATCTTATGAACAAGCATTACCGCCTTATATGCAGACTTTTACTGTTCAAGATATTATGCGTGAATTTGGTGAAAAATTTGCTTGTGCGACTATGGGAAATCATCCGGAGTGGCTGTTTACTGCAGTAGGACAGAAGCCAGAACATATGTTTGCCAGAAAAGTTGCAGGTCCAGTATTTGACGGAATGGGATTGTTACACCTAGAAGCAGGCAAACAAAAATATGATATAGCGGTGGCTCATAATTATTGGGGAAAATCAAAGAAAAACATATTTAATTGTTGTGTTAATTTTAGAAACCACGAGTATCCTAACGCTGACGCTTTTATAATCGGACACGAACATATCTGGGGACATGGACAGGAAAGGGTTAATAATAAAATAAGAACATATATTAGGCCAGGAACAGCTAAGGTTGATGATAGATATGCTAGACAACATGGTATAGCAAAAAGGGGACAGAGAATGGGAATGGCTTTAGTTTTTGGTACAGAAAATAAATCATTAGAAGCAAAGCCGATTAGTGAAGCAGTTGAAATAATAAATTTAAGAGAGGAAATAGCAAATGAGATTAATTGAAAAATTAAAACAACAATATAACATTGACGGGGCTTCAAGAAAAGAAGCAACGCCGAAAAGAATAGCTGAACGGCTTGGCAAAGAAAAGTTGACAATGGAAAGGGGATTGAGATTATATCCAGTTACTGAAAAAATTAAAGAACAAAAACTGAAAGGTGGTAAGTGTGAAAGAAAATGAAAATATAATCAGAGCAATCAAATCCGAACACCATGAAGCGGTGTATTGGAAAGACGGTGGGCTTGATATCAAAATAGACGGCAGATGGTTTATGCGGACAGAAGTCGGTTATACGGAAGCTGATGAATTGAGGTGTAGGTTTTTAGAGGAATTACCAAAAAAAAATACTATTAAAAGTTAAAAAAGGCACGGTAAATTAAAGGTTTAGCCAAAGAGCCGAAATTACCGTGTCTTTTATTTTATAGAACAAGATATATAGTGGGAATTAAAGATAAAAAAGTGAGATTGGCTACACAACCAGAAGCTGGGTATGATATGACGGCTTGGTTGGGAGAATTGGAGGAAGCAAAATGAGAAAGAATATAATAAAGAAAAAAGTAAATAATAATAGTTGGGAAGAAGTTAAAGTCAAAATTGCTAAATATTTAGACAATTCTGTTCCAGAAGGAACTTATACTCCGAAAGATAAAATCTTCAAATCAATGAATACAAGAGTAAAATATTACAATAGATTTTCAACTGCTTCAAAATTTGGTGTTGAGTATTATTTAGAAAAGCTGATACTTACTATATAGTGACTAGTAACTATATAGTTACTATTAGTATTCTTTTAAGTCTGTATTATTAGTATGCCAAATTATTTGTTTAAAGAAATTTGTAAAAACATTTTTGAAAAGGAGGTGAATTAAGTGAAAAATAGTAAATTCCAAAAATATGTTAGTTTAACTCAGGAACAATGGGATAAGTTAAATTCTTTGATTAGTGCTAATAATCAGGCATTAAAAAATAAGAAAAAGGAGGGGGTTAGCAAATCAACAGAAAAATTAATTAATGAGCAGTTGGAAATAAATAAGAAGATTTGGGAAGAAACAAGCTGGACTGATTAGAAGGAATGTCTGCAAGCCAAAAGATAAGGGTGTTGGGCGGATTGGCTTCAAAATTAAATCTTTAGCCCTGCTAGTGGGGATTAATTCAGGGCGTTAATCCTCACTAAGGAGAACTAAAAGAGGGACTTGACAATAAAACAAAAATAGTTTATAATTAAATTAATAAAAGGAAAGGAAGATAAAATGAAAAATGAAAATTACTTAAAAACCTTTTTCAAAGAAAAAGAAATACCATTTAAGCAATGGGAGCTTCAAGATGAAAATAATAACTTTCACATTATAAATAATGAAGTTGTTATTGAATTTATTTTAAAAGATAAAGGCAATCATAAAATCTACGCTGATACACTTCGGAAAATTGATTTTCGTAATGGCGATGTCAACCATTATTTATTATATATAGCCAAAGGAATGGTTAATCTTTGAAAGGGGGTGAAAATAAAAATGAATGAAGAAATAAAAGTTAATATAAAAAGAATTTTTGAGCTTTGTTTAAGAATAAGCGAATCAACAGAAAATGTTGCTTTCTTTAATTATTCTGGGCATACTAATCAAATAGATGTTCATATTGGAGCAAGCGAGGATAATTATAATCATAGAATTGCTGATGCTGACACAATTTATTTAAATGTGTCGGATAATAGAAGCAAAGAAAATATTATTGACAGGCTTAATGAGCTTGAAGATAATTTAGATAAGATTTTGGAGCAAGGTGGAGTTATCACCAAGCCATTAAAAATCTAACCTTACGAGGGTGGCTAAATACCGTAAGGGTTTAGCCATCCTAAGGAGGGTTAAAATTGTGAGCAGAATAACTGCTCTGATGAAGGGCAACTTTCATCGTTGAGCCGAGTGGGGCAAGTTAGGCGGCTCAACCAAAAATGCAATAATTGCACAAATAGAAAGGAAGGTGAAAAAAATGAAAATTAAAAAAAGTAGAAAATGGCTTATAAATTTAGGAAAAACCTATATTAATGGCAATAAAATGGCATTTAGAATAGGATTAAAGAAAATGAACAAGCTGGAAATGTTGCACGCATTAACAGTTTGGCAAGATGAAGGAATAATGAAAAAACATCAGGCAATAGCGTCAATGATGATTAATTTAGAAATTATTTAATTGGAAAGGAGGGGGGACAAAATGAATACAGAAATAATTGCTGAAATTTTAAGCTGGTGGGCGTTTATTAGCATACCAGTTGTTATACTTTTTATTATTTATATTATCTGGCTTTTGAAGCAATTTAAAAAGTTAGATAAAAAAATGGAGGTTTATAAAAGATGGATAAGAAAACCAAAAAGCAAATAAAAGAAGAAGGGGTTTGCCCTTATTGTGGTGAGCAGTTAGAGCCAATTTATGAAAATAATGGCTTTACTCCGCCGAATGGGCCTCCGAAATGGGAAATTATTGGTTGGAGGCCCTGTGAATGTGAAAGAGAGGTGAAATAAAAATGCATATTAATTTAAATAAAAAGAAGTTTAATGCTGAACAATTAGTTTATATTGAAGAAGATATAGAAATTAAATTTAAAAGAGATTATGAGGGTTTTATTAATGCTAGTATTCAATATAAGGATAAAAATATTAATTTTAATAATCGTGAAGAAATTTATTTTATTTACGAAGCATTAAGAGATTATTTTAAAGTTCAGGAAGGTGGTGAAAAAAAATGAGCCCACAAGAATTTAAGGATTTATTAAAAGTATTAAAAGAAATTAGAGATGAAATGATAAGTTTGAATACTAAGTTAGATTTTGTGGAATATATTTCTGATAGTTTAGAGTTAATTGATGCTGGCATTACTAATTTAGCAGAAACAATTGATGAAGAAAATAAAAGTAGCAAGTAAATCAAATCCCGGAACTTATAGAACTGTTCGAATTAAGGAAGGAATTGACGGTAAAAATATTTATGAATGTTCTTGTCCGGCTAATGTTTGGTATAGATTATCGGGCGGAAATCACGGAAAAAAAGATTGTCGGCATATAGCGTTAATTAAAAAGAGATTAAATGATTGACAATAAAACAAAAATAATATATAATGAAATTAGAAAGGAGGTGAAAAAATAAATGACTGATAAAAAAGAACCTGATAAGGCCGATTTACGAAAAAAACTTTTTATGATTCAATACAATTTGGAAGCTCCTAAAAATCAATACAATTCTTTTGGCGGTTATGCTTATCGGAGTTGTGAAGATATTTTGAAAGCATTAAAGCCATTTCTAAAGAAATATAAGGTTTGTGTTAATTTGGAAGATGAAATTGTGATTATTGGTGAAAGATATTATATAAAGGCAAAAGCGACTTTGGCAGATGCTGAAAGTAATCAAGTAATATCTGCTACCGCTTATGCAAGGGAAGCCAAGAATAAAAAGGGAATGGACGAGGCCCAGATAACAGGGGCTTCTAGCTCTTATGCTAGAAAATATGCATTGAACGGATTGTTTGGAATTGATGACGCAAAAGATAGTGACGCTATGAATAAAAAAGATAAAGACACGGAAGAAGGGGTTGCGGCTGAAAAATTGTTAAAAAAAGATGAGATGAAAGCCATTAAAGATATTTTACAAGCAATCAATAATGCTAAAGAAGTTGATGACTTATCTGAAATCGGAGATGAAATTAAAGAAATGCAAGAAAAAGATGAGTTGAGCAAAAGTCAAAATAAAGTGTTAAAGACTGCGTGGACACGAAAGTATAAGTCATTACAAAAATGAAATTAAGCTACTCAAAGATTTCTACCTTTCTTGATTGTCCGAGAAAATACTGGTATCAGTATGAGCTTGGATTGGAAACTAAAAAATCTGAAGGGTTTTACTTTGGTAGTGCAATTCATTCAGGATTGGAAGCTTATTATTCGGGAAAAGAACCGATGAAAGCCGTTAAAAATGCCCTTTTTGGTGAAAAGGATAGAATATCCGAAGAAGCCAAAGAGGGCGTTAATCCTGAAGAATTATATCGGGAAGCCGAGCGGTGTTTTAAAATATATCCTGAAGAAGCACCGTATTTTGAGCCAGAAAAAATTGAGCATTATTTTAATATTCCAATTATAAATCCAGAAACAGGTGAGGAGCTTAACGCTTCTCTAAGCGGTAAAGTTGACTTAATTGATAAAAGGGGTTTTATAGTGGATCATAAATCCGCTAAATCGTCGCCAAACGGTTTCTTTGATGATAAAAATAAGTTACAAGCGGCGGCTTATACGTATTGGTATTTTTATATGTTTAATAAACTGCCGGAAATATTTGTTTTCAATTATGTAATCAGAGGAAATACAAGAAGAGAACCGAGTTGCGAATACCGAGTTAAAAAGCCAGGCATTGACGAAATAGTTAAATTTTTCAATACTGCCAAAATGGTAGAATCAGCAATTAAAGAAGAAAAGCTTAGAGATTATTCTAAGCCAGGATTTAAATGCAGATTTTGTTATTTTAAAAATATTTGCCCTTTTAATTATAAAAATTGACAATAAGAAAATAATACATTAAAATTAAATTATAATAATGAAAATAAAACTGAAGAAAAATTTATTCCGAGCCAAATCGGTATTAAACAAAGTTTCTGATACTTCATATACTTATTCCCAGCTTGAAAGGGATTTTCGTCCAAACGATATAACTGATGAAAAAATTGCTAAACAGGTTCTTGAGGCATATAATGAATTAATAAATGATTTAAAATTAGTTATTAATAATTATGAACCTGAAAATGAGAAGCAAATTGAATAACGCTAATTATTTTCCTCATGATTGTAATGCTAGAACTGACGAAAAAATACTTCAAATAAGAGCCGAGTTTGGTAATGCCGCTTACGCTTGGTATTTTATGCTTCTTGAATGTATGGCAGAAACTCCTGAAGGAAAATTATCTTTTGATAGCGGTGCTATAGGAGGGCTATCGCTGGGGCTAAGCATACCTAAAGATAAATTAAAAAAGTTTATTGATTATGCTATTAAAATTCAGTTATTTGAATCGGATGAAAAATATTTTTGGAGTGAAAGAATGTTAGAACATATTGAATACAGAAAACAATATAGGCAACAAAAAGTAAAAGCAGGCAAGAAAGGAGCTTCCGTAAGATGGGGTAAAAATAACAGTCGCTATAGCGGTGCTAATGGCAGTGCCAATGGTGGCGTTATGGCAAAAAATGGCAAAGAAAAGAAAAGAAAAGAAAAGAAAAGTAAAAAAAAGAGAAAGAGAAAGTATTCTTCAATCAAAAGTTTAAAAGAAAAAGATTTTAAAGATATTGCTAAAAAGTATGGCGTGAATGAAAGGTTTGTAATTGACAAATATGACGATTTGGTTAATTATTGCAAAGCCAAAGGTAGGCGTTATAAGAATTACAAACGTGCTTTAATGAATTTTGTTAAAAAAGATAAACCAGAGGGTAGTCAACCGATTAAAAATAATATTCCCGATATACCTAAAATAAGCAAAAAACAAAGAGAAAAAAATATTGAAATGATAAAGAAAATTAAGGAAGGTAAGGCAATTAAGGAGATAAAATAATTAGTAGTTGACAATAACAAAAAAATAGTTTATAATTAAATTAGAAAAATGAAAAGGATAATAACAGCTTGTGCAATAATTGCACTTTTAATAACAATTAATTTAATTAAGATTAAGCCGAATGAAGCAAAAATTGTATCATCAGAAGTTAAACCAACAGTTACTCCAAAACCGACAAGCACTCCAACGCCTACTCCAACATATTTACACGGAAAAGCGAGTTTCTATAACCGAACGATTTGTCCGCTTCACAATACTACCTATGGTGAGAATTGTTTTAATCGTGATGGCACACTTTTTGATGATACCGCTATGTCATCTGCTTGCTTTTACGATTGGCTTGGCGAGGAAGTTAGGGTTTGCCACGAAGGGAAATGTATTCAAGTTATATGCCGAGATACTGGAGCATTCAAAGAGAAATATGGCAGGATACTGGATTTGTCTGAAAATGCATTTTCCAAACTTTCACCGCTATCACGTGGGGTTATTAATGTTAAAGTGGAAAGGATAAAATGAATAAAACAGAAAAAATGCCAGCAACTACAGAGGATTTTTTAAAAATACCGGATTGGCTTAATAAATATATTGAAAACGATATTCACGAACTTAAAAGTGGAATTTTAGAAATGGGAATTGATGAAAATTTAGATATAAATATAAATATAAAAGTTAAAGTTGGGATGAAGGGCTTTTGTTTTAAAAAGGAGGATAAATGACAGATGTTTTAATGTTAGCATTACCAACGGCAGCAATTATGGGTATAGTTTTAGGAACGATATTATGAGTAGCACAACATCAACGACAACCGATACTGTTTACTGGGGGAAACCACAGTTACCAATGTGGATATGGTTGAAGATTATTAGGTTTCTGATAAGGAGGAACAAAAATGAGTGATTGGAAAGATATGG
>CAZFDQ010000269.1:0-1552 GCA_964518205.1 uncultured Pseudomonadota bacterium
TAACCAAATACCATCATCCTTTGGTGCAAAAACACCATCAGTACGATCAGTATAGTTTACATAGCCATAACCTGGTCTTAATCTCCCGAGTCTTGAAAAGTTTAAAGTCAAAGCTAAATGACCTGTTAAATCGATGTCATATATTGGGATTCTGTGTGTTTGGGTAATTTGCTTTGTTTCAATATTCTGAATAACAGAACCGTATCCATCCCCAATTATCTTGTTGTAAATGATTAACGTATTTTCATTCTCCGGGTACCATTGCAACCTACACCCTTGTTGCCAGCACCAAGAATTTGTTTCTCCAACTTCATTAAAAGTTATTGTATTGTTAACATCATAGTAACCAACCTTTAAGACATCATTTTTTTTGGGTATTGAATTTCCACATAATGCAACATTTCCTAGCACAAAATTGTCATCCTGAGAAAATGGAGTTTTATCATAATATCCGAAGAAGTTCTGTTCTCCGCTACATCCAAATTTAAGTAGCTCTAAACTATTATCTTCCTTTCCAAATAACATATCTCGTTTAAATCTATTAACCCAAACTCTAATTTTTGTTAGATTATCTCCTCGAACATACTTATTAGTAGCTCTTTTCACTAATTTTTTTATATTCATTTTTCTCATCACCCCACTACAAATTTGTAAAATCATCAATTTTATTGACCCTTTCAATTTCTGAATTCATTATTTTCTGTGCACCAACAAATGTTATAAAATATATTAATGCCATTGAAAATGAATACATTAAAATTGTTTGAAATGGTGTTGTTGATATTTTCTTAGATATTAGAAAAACGCCAATTGCTAATACAATTCGTAAAATATTTAAGTAGAGTGATTCCTTCTGACGTTCAAAAATCACGTATATTTTACTCACCGGAGTAAAAATAAACCTTGCAAAAACCATGAAAGCTATTGCTCTAGAATAAACCCCTGCAATATACCAACTTTCTCCAAAAACAAAGCTAAACAAAAAAGGACCAAATAAAATTAATGTCAGTAAAGGAAGTAAACCAATCAAGACTAAATTCTTAAATATTTTCCTAGACAGCTTCTTTAATTTTTTTGGATTTGTCCTTCCATTAGAAGCAGCTTCCGAATAAAACACATCTGCTACTGACTTCCCTAATAATGTCATAGGAAGATTCACCATGCTATTCGCCAAGCCATAAAAACCAACAACGCTACCATCAAAAAGTAAACCCAAAAAAAGAACAGGTATATGAACTGATGCTGTATTTAAGAACTGACTCGGCATTAAATACAAAGGAAATCTTATGTATTTTTTCGCCAACAAAAACATTGATTTCCAATTAACTTTCCTCATATTTTCAGAATAATTTTTCAATAGTGGTTTAGCCAAAGAGAAAACTCCTGCACTTTGACCTATAATTCGACCTCCAATAAGACCAATAGGCCCTGCAAAAGCAAATGCGTATCCAATTTGAACTACCCCTTGAGATAAACTCTGATACCCCTTTGTTTTTCCAATTGTTTTAAAACTTTGATTTCTATATGCAAATTGAATGAAGATTGTATAAAG
>CAZFDQ010000270.1:0-3180 GCA_964518205.1 uncultured Pseudomonadota bacterium
AATCTTCCAACTTTATATCCACGTGCATTACTTTCTGGCAAACTTGCATAAAGAGCTCGAATTTCATCAAAAATCCCCAAATAAGTTGCAGGATTAGATCGTGGAGTTCTGCCGATTGGACTTTGATCAACAAGAACAACATTTGATAATTGTTCAATACCTTTTAGTTCATCCATGTAAGCATTTACTGCCCAGCCGCGAGAAAAATAATTTTGCAGCGCTGGTGCTAAAGTTTGCATGATTAAACTACTTTTTCCAGAACCAGAAACTCCAGAAACACAACCCAAAACACCGAGGGGAATTTGCACATCAACATTTTTAAGATTATTTGCTGTTGCATTTTTAATTTCTAAAAAACCAGAAACTTTGCGTCTGGTTGCAGGTTCAGAAATTTCTTTTTTGCCAGAAATATAAGCGCCGGTTAAAGAATTTTTATTTTTGCAAAGTTGTGCTGGTGTTCCTGTTGCTGTAATTTTTCCGCCCAAAACTCCTGCTTGTGGGCCAACATCAATTAAATAGTCTGCTGTTTTAATTGTATCCATATCGTGTTCAACAACAAGTACAGTATTTCCTTGGTCGCGCAAGGCTTTTAATGTATTTAACAATCGGTCATTATCTCTTTGGTGCAAACCAATGCTTGGTTCGTCTAAAATATAAATTACACCACTTAACGAAGAACCTATTTGTGTTGCCAAACGAATTCTTTGTCCTTCTCCGCCAGAAAGTGTTCGCGCTGTTCTGGATAAAGTTAAATAAGAAAGTCCAACATTGTTTAAAAATGTTAGTCTGCTAATAATTTCTTTTAATAGCGGCTTTGCAATTTGTTCTTGTTCTTCATCTAATTTTAAATATTTAAAAAATTGTAAAGCATTTTTTATTGATAATTGGCTGATTTCATGAATATTTTTATCATTAATTGTAACGGCCAATGCTTCATCTTTTAATTTTTTACCTTCACAAAAAGTACAAATTTTTTCTTTTACATATTTTCCAAAATGATCTGGAGATTTTGTTTTCCAAAAATTTTTATCTCCTGCCATCCATGGCCATTCTTGAGTAAAACCTAAGCCATGACAATGTTTACATGCACCAATTGGAGAATTAAAAGAAAAGAAGCGGGGTTCAATTTCAGGGAACGATTTTACGCATTTTAAACAAATTCTGTGTGATGAGTATGTCATTTCTGTTCGCCCTGAGCGCAGTGCGGAGCACGAAGTCGAATGGATGCGAGCGGGTTTTGTTTCATCAATAATAGAACAAATTCCACCATTAATTTTAAAAGCCTTTTCTATAGCTTCTTGCAATCTTTGTGCTTCTTGAGGAACAACGCGAAGGCTATCAACTAAGATACTGATGTTGTGTTTAAAATTCTTTTGTAATTTGATTTTTTCAATTTCAGCTAAATTTCTAATTCGGTATCTGTTATCATTAATTAAGAAGCGATAAAAACCTTGATCAAACCATTTTTGAAGATCATTTTTAAATTCACCTTTTTTTTCAACAGCCATTGGAGCTGCAATTGTAATTTCTTTGTTGGCAAATTTTTGCAGTAACATTTGAGTTATTTTTTCTGGTGATTGTGCATTAATTACACCACCACAAGAAGGGCAATGTGGTATTCCAATTCTTGCGAACAAAACTCGTAAGTAATCATAAATTTCTGTATTTGTTCCAACCGTAGAACGAGGATTATAACCAACAGTTTTTTGTTCAATGGCAATAGCGGGGCATAAGCCATCAATTTTTTCAACGTTAGGTCTTTTACTAACACCTAAAAATTGACGAGCATAAGAAGAAAGAGATTCAACATATCGACGTTTTCCTTCGGCATAAATAGTGTCTAATGCCAAAGAACTTTTTCCAGAACCAGAAGGCCCAGTGATTACAACCAGTTTGCCTTTTGGAATATCAACATCGATATTTTTCAGATTATGTTCTTTTGCGCCAAAAATTCTAATTTTTTCGTTAGTCATATTAATCGAATTGCCCCCGCAATTTTATAAAAATCCGTAAATTTTAAATTTTACAGTATTTATTAGTTTACAGGAATTACGGTTTTTTTCAATATGTAAATTAAAAGTATAGAGGGAGGGGGTATTATTTTGTGTAAATATCTTCTAAATTTTTCCAAGAAACAACCTTACCTTGAGATCGAGTTTGAGCTTGATTTCCACCATAAACAATTATTGCTTCGTGATCATTTTGTGTTTCTTTTTGAAACCAGGTAAGTGTATTAAAAAAACTACTATTCATTGTTTCAGAGGATTTTATTTCTACAGGGATTGTTTTTCCACCCAACTCAATAATAAGGTCGATTTCATTTTTATTACTGTCTCTGAAAAAGGTTAGCACAGAACGAAAACCTTGAGCATTAAAGTTTTTTATGATATCAACAATAACCATATTTTCAAAAAGAGCGCCATAGAGTGTTCTTTTTTTTATTATTGTTTCCGGTTCAACACCCATAAGTGCAGTTGCTAATCCAACATCATAAAAATACAACTTTGGTGATTTTGTAATACGTTTACCCAAGTTATTATGATAAGAGGGAAGTAAAAATAAAATAAAACTGGTTTCAAGAAGAGCAAGCCAACTTTTTGCGGTACTTACACTAATACCGCAACTAGCTGCCAAATCAGAAAAATTAAGAGTCGTTCCAATACGCAAAGCACATAATTGCATAAACTTTTTAAAAATGAGGATATTGTCAATATTTCTTATGCTTCTTATGTCCCGTTCTACATAAGTTAAAATGTAATTATCATAGTAGTCTTGTGCATTAACTTGCGGTTGATAAACACGAGGATAAAAACCTTGACGGATCTGATCATCTACTCGATCGTAAAGAAGATCAACTGGTTTCAATTCTTTTATAGATAGAGGAAGAAGAGTATAAAAATAAACTCTTCCAGCTAAAGATTCACTTATCTTTTCATGCAATAAAAAATTTTGAGAGCCAGATAAAATATAGTAACCAGGTCGTGGATTTTTATCTACTTCAACTTTTAATTGGGAAAATAAGTTGGGGGCATACTGAGCCTCATCAATTATTATACCAACTTCATTTTTATAACTATCCAAAAAACCTTTTGGGTCCTTATTTGCAAAATCAAAAGTTTCAGCATCTTGCATATCCAAATAAACATAATCTTTAAAAATCTTTTTGATTAAAGTACTTTT
>CAZFDQ010000271.1:0-18754 GCA_964518205.1 uncultured Pseudomonadota bacterium
CTAATTCTGTTTGGAAGAACGGAGGAAGGAACTTAAAATATACCAAGAAAAGCTAAATCACGCAACAACAAACAAAAATAAAATATGTTTTTCAGATAAAAAAACAAAAAAATCTAGATATCCAAAATAACTATTCCATGGTCATTTTGGACCTTAAACACGCCTCCATAAATATCTACACTTTCTGTTTTTTCAGATTGAACTTTTTTATAAAGCATCTTCCCCCTTTCTTTTAAAATAGAAACTAGAGGACTGTGATTAGGACCAACAACAAAATTCCCAGTAGGGCTTTGCAATTCCACCCATTCAATTTCTAAAACCTCTTTTTTGGTGGGACGAATTATTTCGAGAATCATTTCACCTCAATCTTGGTTTTGGCTATAACTTCATCCAAAGTCCCTACCATATAAAATGCCGACTCAGGAATTTGATCACACTCGCCAGAAATAATTCTCTTAAAATCAGCAACTGTTTTTTCTCGTTTAACAAACTTTCCAGGCATATTAGTAAACTGTTCTGCCACAAACATTGGTTGTGTTAAAAACTTCTGAATTTTTTTTGCTCTATAAACAATAACTTTATCATCATCAGAAAGCTCATCCATTCCCAAAATAGCAATTATATCTTGCAACTCTTTATACTTTTGCAAAATCTTTTGAACAGAGCGTGCAACATCATAATGTTCTTGTCCTACAACAGAAGCCTTTAATCCAGAAGAAACAGATTCTAATGGGTCAACAGCTGGATATAAACCAGCTTGAGAAATTTTTCGAGATAAAACAGTACTTGCATCTAAATGCTGAAATGTTGTAGCTGGAGCAGGATCTGTGTAATCGTCTGCAGGAACATAAACAGCTTGAATAGAAGTTATTGAACCAGTTTGCGTACTGGTAATACGCTCCTGAAGCATTCCCATTTCTGATGCCAAGGTTGGCTGATAACCAACAGCAGAAGGCATCCTACCTAACAATGCCGAAACTTCTGAACCAGCTTGCACATACCTGAAAATATTATCAATAAACAACAAAGTATCTTTATTTTCTTCATCTCTGAAATATTCTGCCATAGTCAAACCAGTTAACCCTACACGCAAACGCGCGCCAGGCATTTCACCCATCTGACCAAAAATCAAAGCTGTTTTATCAATAACACCAGAAGATTTCATTTCAAGCCAAAGTTCATTACCTTCTCTAGTTCGCTCTCCAATACCAACAAAAACTGAATATCCGCCATGTTCTATTGCAACATTTCGAATTAACTCTTGAACAACAATTGTTTTTCCAACACCAGCACCACCAAACAAACCAATCTTTGAACCTTTAATATAAGGACACAATAAATCAATAACTTTTATTCCTGTTTCCAAAATGTCTGCCGAAATTTTTTGTTCAATTAAGCTGGGTGCAGGCCTGTAAATTGGCCACCATTGTGCATCAGCAATCTTTTCACCTCCATCAATTGGTTGACCTAAAACATTAAAAATTCTACCCAAAACATTCTTACCAACAGGAACTTTTATAGCCTCTCCAGTATCCTCAACCGCCAACCCTCGCATAATCCCTTCTAAAGGCTCTAAGGCAATACACCGCACAATCCCATCACCAAGATGCTGTGCAACCTCTAGACTAATCTTTTTTTTATTAGAAGATATAATGAGTAATTGATTAGAAATATCGGGAACATTTTCTTGTTTAAACTGAACATCAGCAACTGTTCCACTAATCCGCAAAACATTGCCCATGTTTTTATTTAGACTTTTAGCTTGCATATCAAAAGCCTTTTATTTTGTAAAAAACCAAATTTCAGCATCACGCCGTAAGAACTAAAATATTCGAATGGAAATATTTTGTAAAGAAAATAAAGAAAAACATTGTATACATTGTTGTTTTAGCCAAAAATATGTCATACTTAATAAGTATTCTTAATTTTAAATCAAACTTTTTGCGGCAAAAACAATGATTCATAAAAAAATAATTTTTTTTACAAAAACAATTATTCTCTTTTCTCTTTTGATACCTCTTGCTGGTTGCAAAAATAATAACGAAGGCAAAAAACTTTATAATGCGCCAAATAAAGCTACATTAAAAACAGAACCACAAAATTTTGCGTTAAACCAAAATCATGTAATCAATGTTTATGTCCACGGAACATTACTTCCTATTCCTTCACTAACAGCCTTTGGAAAAACCTTTATGGAAGACAAAAAAAACCGCAAAAATCAACCTAAAGAAAAAAAGGAAAGAAGCTTTTATCAAAAATACTTAGACAATCTACGCACGTCAGGAATTTTTGCTTGCCAACCAATTAACGATTGGGGATTGATTGAAATTGATGCAAAATCCCTTGATCCCCAAGAACAAAGCAAACCACGTTACCAAATTGCAAACATACATAAAAATATTGATCTAAATCTTTTGCAAAATAATAATACATCTTACTCCTTTTATACCTTTGGCTGGGATGGAAGATTGAGCAAAGACAACCGCTTAATGTGGTCTCAAAGATTATATTTAGAGTTATTTAATGAAATTGAAAAAATTAAAAACAAATTTAAACCTAAAAACTTAACTATAAATATTTTTGCACACAGTCACGGGGGAAATGTTGTATTAAATCTAGCAGCTGCTGAAAAAAAATATAATAAGAATTTATCGATAGATCGAATCATTTTACTAGGAACACCAGTTCAAAGTGAAACAAAATGCTATGTCAATTCTCCTATATTTAAAAACATCTATTCTTTTTATTCAACCGGCGATAACATGCAGATAATAGATATACTTTCTACCAAAGACAACATATCGCAAAGACGCTTTGATGAAAGCAAAAAAGAAAATTTTGTACCACCAAAAAAATTATATCAAGTTGAAATTATTGCCGGAAAATACAAACCAACACACAGTGAACTTTGGGGTTTTGGACTAAAAGATAATTTTATTTACCGCAAAAAATTCCCTATTAATCCTCTTCCAATTTTAGCGCTTTCTCCAATTGCTATAAATTATATAGAATCAAACCCAGAAAAACATAATAATTTTTTGTTACACATGGAAAAAAATGGTGAAAAATTAGATCTTCATTTCCATAAGGCTAACCCAAACACACAAAAAGCTAAAAGCTATTACAGACCAGCCAAACCACATACAAGTATTTCTATATTCTTAAATAGCCTACTTTACTAGTATTCCTACAAAATCCCTTTCGTTTTAATAAAATACGTATTTGTGGTAAAATTATTTAACTTTCTATTAATATTAATAAAAGAAAAAATGTTTCTTAAAAACACTTTTAAGGAAAAAAAATGATAGCCAACGTCCTTGCTAAAATATTTGGAACTCAAAACGAGCGAGACCTCAAGCGTATGCGTTCAACTGTGCATCAAATCAATTTGCTCGAAGAAAAAATGCTTCCATTAACAGATATTCAGCTTACAGAAAAAACAAATGAATTTAGAGAAAGAATTTCTCATGGCGAATCATTAAATAGTATTTTACCAGAAGCCTTTGCACTTGTTCGCGAAACCGCAAAAAGAAAATTGGGCGAACGTCACTATGATGTTCAGATGATTGGTGGAATTGTTTTACATTCCGGCAAAATAGCAGAAATGAGAACGGGTGAGGGTAAAACACTTACATCAACCCTTCCTTTATATCTAAATGCACTTGCGGGCAAAGGTGCACACCTTATTACAGTTAACGATTACTTGGCAAAACGTGACGCAGAATGGATGAGTCCAATTTATAATCAATTAGGTTTAGAAGTTGGAATTATCCAAAATCAAATGCATGATAATGAAAGAAAAAAAGCATACAATGCTGATATTACTTACGGAACAAATAATGAATTTGGTTTTGACTACTTAAGAGACAACATGAAATTCAACCTCAAAGACTATGTTCAAAGAAATTTGCATTATGCAATTGTTGACGAGGTAGACTCAATCTTAATTGACGAAGCAAGAACACCTTTAATTATTTCTGGTCCAAGCGAAAAGGGAAGCGATCTTTATGTCATTGCAAACAGAGCCGTTCTTCCATTAAAAAAAGAAGACGATTATGAAGTCGATGAAAAGGCTAGAAACGTTCAACTAACAGAATCTGGACACGATAAAGTTGAACGTACAATGGGAGTTGGAAACTTATATGCGCCAGAAAATATTTTAGCCTTACATCATGTACAACAAGCATTAAAAGCAAATGCGTTATTTGCTCGCGATGTTGATTATGTTGTAAGAGAGGATGAGGTTTTAATTGTTGACGAATTTACAGGCCGAATTTTATCTGGCCGCCGATATTCTGATGGATTACACCAAGCTTTAGAAGCAAAAGAAGGCGTAAAAATAGAACGTGAAAATCAAACGCTTGCAACAATTACTTTGCAAAATTACTTTAGAATGTATAACAAACTTTCTGGTATGACAGGTACAGCAGAAACAGAAGCAACGGAGTTTCATAACATTTATAAACTAGGAGTTAATGTTATTCCAACACATAAACCAATGGTTCGTAAGGACGAAGCTGATATAATCTTTTTAAATAAAGAAGATAAATTCAAATCAGTAATTGAGGATATAAAAGATTGTCACCACAGAGGCCAACCTGTTCTTGTTGGTACAATTGCTGTTGAAACTTCTGAATTTTTAAGTTACTTGTTGCACAAAGATAATGTTCCTCACAATGTTTTAAACGCAAAACAACACGCAAGTGAAGCTGAAATTGTAAAAGAAGCCGGTGAAAAAGGTAAAGTTACAATTGCAACAAACATGGCTGGTCGAGGAACTGATATTAAATTAGGCGAAGGCGTTCGTGATGTTGGCGGATTAAGAATAGTAGGAACAGAACGACACGAAAGTAGACGTATTGATAATCAGCTGCGAGGTCGATCTGGGCGTCAAGGAGATAGAGGTTCTTCTAAATTTTATCTTTCTTTAGAAGACGATCTTATTAGAATCTTTGGCGGTGAAAAACTTAAAGCTACAATGATGCGTATTGGAATGAAACCAGGAGAAAGCATTGAACACGAAATGGTTTCACGTTCAATTGAAAAAGCACAACAAAAAGTTGAAAAACATAATTACGAAATAAGAAAACATCTTCTTGAATACGATGATGTTTTAAATCAACAAAGAACTGTTGTTTATGACTATCGCCGAGAAATTTTAGAGGGCGAAGAACATATTCAATCATTAATTAAAAACTTGATCACAGATGTTGTTGCAAACCTTTTTAATATTTACTGCCCAAAAAGCAAATGTGATGAACAAGCCGAAAAGGAAATCTTTCAAGCTTTAGAAAAGCTAACAAACATAAATATATTAGATTTTCAACGTGCAAATATGAATACAAAAGCTAGCACACACTTTGAAAATAAAATTATTGAATTTTTAACATATCAATACGAACAATACCGCAACCTTCTTGATCAGGATATGGTTAAAGAAGCTGAAAAATGGATTTTACTTGAAACTGTAGACCAAGCATGGAAAAGACATCTACAAAATATCGATCACTTAAAAGAAGGAATTGGTCTGCGTGGTTATGGACAAAAAAATCCATTAATAGAATATAAAAAAGAAGCTTTCACTCTTTTTCAAGATATGATGTCTCAAATTAAATGGGATATTGTACAAAGTATATTTAGAATGCGACCTGAAAAATTCACTGCAGCAGATGTTCATGAAATTGAAAAAGAAAAAGAAAAAGAACTTTCAGGCTTACAAATGACCAGAGATGAAAGTAGCAATAAAACACAAAAAACCGTAAAGCGAGATCAGCCAAAAGTTGGAAGAAATGATCCTTGCCCTTGCGGCTCAGGTAAAAAATATAAAAAATGTTGTGGTAAGGACGCATAATTCAATTGAACATTAACTAATATTTAGTT
The DNA here is from genome assembly GCA_964518205.1 of uncultured Pseudomonadota bacterium. Taxonomy (GTDB): domain Bacteria; phylum Babelota; class Babeliae; order Babelales; family UASB340; genus CAZFDQ01. The sequence continues at coordinate 5,881 of CAZFDQ010000271.1, forward strand.
AAATTTAAAAAAAATAAAAGGCGGATGGAATAAATCTATCCGCCTTTTTGTTTATACATTAACCCAATACATAAAAGGAATTTTTATGAAAAAGATGGCCATAAGTAATACAAAACTTATACTGTTATCTTGTAGTATTTTATTATTAAATAATATTTATTCATCTCAAAATATCAAACCGGAGGGAAAAATATTGGAAGAACAAAAAAATAAAACCGAGCAAACTAAAACAATTTTCACATTCTTTGCAGCCCCTGGAGCTGGTAAAGGAACTCTTGCTCAACAATGTGCAGATAAATTAGGATATAAAGTATTATCCACTGGAGATCTTTGTAGAAAACATATTGCTACAAAAACCGAATTTGGTAAAAAAATAGATGAATACACAAGTGGTGGAGGATTGGTTCCTGATGAAATTATTATTGGCATGGTAAAAGAATGGTTAAAAGAAAACAAAGATATTGAAAACATAATTCTAGACGGTTTTCCAAGAACTAAACCCCAAGCTGAAAAGCTTTTAGAACTATTAAAAACAGAATTGCCAAATACAAAGTTTAGAATTATTCAACTCGATTTATCCGAAGAAGAAATTATTGCTCGTCTTTCCGGAAGAAGAATTTGCCCTAATCAAGCATGCAAAGCAGTTTATAATATTTCTATGCCAGAAATCAAAGATGGCAAATGTCCAAAATGCGGAACAAGGCTTATTATAAGAAAAGACGATCAACCAGAAGTTCTTAAAGAAAGATTTCATGTTTATAAAAAACATGAAAAAGAACTTTTAGACTTTTATAAAGATGCTGGCAAAAAAATTGAAACATTAAATATTTCAAATTTAAATCCTTCTCAAGTTTTTGACGAATTCAAAAAAATAGCTTAAATATTTTTAACAGCTTCCCGAGCATTGGGAAGCTGTTTTTCATTTTTCTTCCCCTAACACCATAAAGACTGATATCATACTAGGAGTAGTTTTTTAACAAATTAAACGGAGGATATTATATGTTGAAAAAAACTATTCTTTTTTCTTTTCTCTTTATTATCTCAATATGCTCAGCCAAAACCTATTTGCTTCAAGATCTACAAGAAATAATTAACAACCCAGAAACAAAAAACTTCGGCCTTAAAGAAATTTTAAAAAGCAAAAATGATTTTGATAAGTATGAGTTCATAATAGAAATGCTAACAAACCGCAATGCTATAGAAAAAAAAGATAATCCTTTTTCTAATACTACATGGAAATCCCTTTATCGCGAACTTTTATTTCTTGGCCTAGGAATCTTAGCTGGAATAACTTCATTTCTTCCATTAGCAAAAAAGAATATTTCAAAAACAACTAAGACAATCTACTTTTGTGCTCCAACAATTATTACCTATCTACTTTTTTCTATCTGTTACCAAAACTATCAAAAAAATAAAATTGGGGGTCGAATTTTGAATAGTTTTCTTAAAAACTGGAAATATTACAAGCAAATAACCCCAGAAGAATTGCACAAAACTTTTGATACCTTGAATTCGCAATATTTAAAGAATAAACAAAATTTAAATATTAGTGAGAACGAGGCTCAAGAAATAATTGCTCAAATTTTTAAAATTTGTATCGGAAAAAAGACATAGATAAAACCTACGTCTTGAGGCCCACATTCATATTCATTAAATCATAAATCAACATCTTTTCAGCAACGCGTTTAAACAATGGGACAGCAATTGCAGATGCCATATACCAACTTGGAGTATTCTTCGGTTCATTTACAAAAACGACAACAACTCGTTTATAGTCCCCTTTTTCTACTATTGCACTAAAAGAATAAATGTGATCTTTTTTGGAATATGTCCCATTTTTGATGCATCGAGCAGTTCCAGTTTTGCCCATAATCTTATAGCCTTGCAAGCCCTTGTTATATTTTTCTCCAATAAGTCCTAAAATCTCCTTAACCCCATTTACTGCCTTATCACCATAAATTTTCTTTTTTAAAGTATTAGGCATTCTTGAAGGATCACGTACCAATGTTGGTTGTACATCATATCCACCGTTAGCAATAATGCAAAATGCTCTAGTAAGTTGCAACAAGGTTGCCATAATCTCATAACCAAAAGACATAACAATAATAGAAGAACGCGACCAATTGTGCGGAGGATTAACAAAACCATCACGCTCACCCGGAAATTGAATTCCCGTTTTTTCTCCAAATCCTAAACGTTTTAAATGTGTATGAAACTTTGGTCCTAAACGTTTTGCAACATGCGCCGTTCCAACATTATTTGAATATCGAATAACATCTCTAAATGGTAATACTTCCCCCATATCCTTCCAGTTTTCAACTCTAAACTTGTCGATATAAGAAACCTTTCCCCCGCATTCAATTTCTTCATCAAATTCAACAACTTCTTCTTCGAGTGCTGCCAAAGCTGTAAAAGCTTTGATAGCTGATCCTAATTCATAAGTTTCTGTTACTATTTTATTTTTTGTTTTATTTAAATCTTTTATATTTTTTTCATTTGGATCAAAGTCTGGATAGTTTGCCATTACAATAATTTCACCGGTTACAGGCTCCATAATAACAACAGAACCAGAAGTTGCACCCACCTCATCTATCACTTCTTGCAATTCGTCGTAAACTAAAAATTGTAGTTTTCTATCCAAAGTCAAACTCACAGACTTACCCTCTTCTCCTAATTCTTTTATTTCCTTATCAAAATAAAAATTCTTGGATCTTGCGTCTTTTTCTATTCTAATAGTTGTTGGAGTTCCGCCTAAACGCTCATTAAATTCTAATTCAATTCCTGCAATTCCAATGTTATCGATATCGGTAAAACCAATAACGGTTGATGTTGTATTAAAAGGATAAAAGCGTTGTGGCTCATTTATAAAATGAATGTCCTTCAATCCCAGATTTTTTAATTCTTCAAATCGTTTATCAGGCATCTGCCGCTCAAGCCACAGAAATTTTTTGTTTTTATCTTTCTTTATTTTTTTATAAATACTTTTATATTTTTTCTTCAGATACTTTTCTATTTGATTTCGATCTTCAAATTGAGTTGGTAAAATAAAAGCAGAAACAGCTTCTTTATTTAACGCAAGTACAGCTTTTTCGTAATCATAAATTTTTGCTCTAGGAGGATTAATAGTAAGTTCTACTTGATACTGTGCACTAGCCAAAGTTTTAAAAAAGTTTTTGCGGTTAATTTGCAGTAAATAAAGCCTTACTAAAACAATTAAATACAAAATAAAAAAAACAGCAAGAACAACAAACACCCTCGGTTTATAGTTTTTTTTAATCATTACTTAACCCCTCCAAAAGTACCCTGAGTCAAAGTAATTACTTGTGAAAGCTTTAATGGCTTCATTCCCAATTTTTCTTGCGCCAATCTTTTTACATCTCGCTGATTTTTTAATATAAATAGTTCGGACAACAACTTGTTTCGCTCTTTGCGTAGCTCATTTTTTTTATTTTCTAATCTTTGTTTTTCATAATTGAGTTTAATAAAAAGATTGTGCTGATAAATTTTGGCAAAAATAAATCCTAAATTTATTACAAACAATATTAATAAAAATCTAGTTCTGGTCATTTCTCATTCCTACATAAAAATGTCTCCAATAAATTATATGTTATATATACAAGATTAATTTTTCCAGATATTATCAATTTTAGTCTAATAAATCTCACTATTATATTTTAGGAGACGAAAACATGAAGAAATTGATAGGAGCAATTTTGGTATTAGGATTAACTTTATTCGGAGGCTGCAAATTCTTGCAAAAATGGTTCAGTCCAAAAGAAGAAACAAAAACAATAATGGTTAATACTGCTAACATAATCAATATTGAAAATAAAGAAGATTTTAAAACTAAAGTTTTAGAATCTGAAATCCCAGTAATTGTAAAATTTGAAACAGAATGGTGCGGAGCATGCAAAGAAATGACTCCTGCTTATGCAAAAGCATCAGAAGAATTTAAAGATAAAATCAAATTCGTAACAGTTGATGCCGAAAAACTTGCCGATACAGCAAAAGAACTCAAAATATCGGGAGTTCCAGCTTTTATCTTTATAAAAGAAGGAAAAGCTGAAAGCAAAATTGAAGGCGGAATGGAAGAAGCCGATTTTATAGACTGGATTGAGGAAGTTTCTGAAGAAGAAGCAGAATAATTAAAGGGCTGCAAATACCGCAGCCCCATATAATCCTACATTAAAATCTGTAACGATAAAAACAGGAATTTGTTCTAAAACATTTCTTAATTTTCTACAATTAAAAAATTCATCAAAAAAATTTTCTTCATCAAAAATTTCAATATTTTCTGTTGCTATTTTACCTACAATATAAACACCATCTAAAGCCAACACTTCTAATGCTAAATTTTTAGCAACTCTTGCATAAAATCTGGCAAATAAATCAAATGCATCTTTGCAAAGCTTATCTTGTGTTTTGTATTTTGAAATTAAAACGGATGAATAATTACTTTCTTTTATTTTGATTGAATATTTTGTTTGTTCATATTTACCTATGCTTTGCAAAAATTTATAAATTAATGAAATTCCACTACCAGAAAGTAAATCTTCCCACTCTACATTTTCATCTTTTAAATTCAATTCACTTTTTACAAAATTAACAAGCTCTAATTCATTTTGATTCTGCGCTACAAAATCGGCATGTCCACCTTCAGAAGAAACAACAGAATACTGTTGTGTAGCTCTATTCCAAACTAAAATAGCTTTACCTAAACCTGTTCCCGCTCCAATAGCAACTTTTGGTTTATGACGAGTTACTATATCTTTTGATCCTTTATTTATTTGAAACACAGATTGTTCATCCAAAATTTGAATTCCATAACCAACAGCTTCAAAATCATTCACTAATTTTATAGACTTTAATCCGGTTTTTGCAATAATATCTGCAACATCAAAATCCAAATTAACATTTGTAATATGAACAAAATCTCTATTCGCAGAAATTGCACCAGCTACAGCAAATGAAGCTTTTTCTATTTGATACCCATATTTTTCTCTTACAAACTTAAGAACCTCATTTATCAATTCGGCAAAATTATTAATCTCATCACTTCTAAAAAGAAGAGAACGAACAAGAATGGGTTTATTTTCTTGAATCTGAAAAACTGCAAATCTACTATTTGTGCCTCCGATATCACTTGCCAAAACAAGTTCTCCATTTTCTATATTTTCTTCATAAAAAGTTTCTTTAAATTCTGGCATATCAAATCCATTAATTTTATTAAATAAACAAAAACAAAAAAATAAACAAAATATTTTCTTCATAGGACATCTTTATAAATATTAATACATTTTTCTGCCGCTAAATCCCAACTAAAATTATTAACCTCCTCTTTTCCTTCAATAGATAGTTTTTGATACAATTTATCTGATTCTAGAAGTTTAATAACCTTATCTGCAATTTCTGTAACATTCCAAAAATCAATCTTTAAGCAATTTTTAATAATTTCACACACTCCCGCATCTTTAGATAAAACAACAGGTGTTCCATTTTTCATTGCTTCTAATGGAGAAATTCCAAATGGTTCACAAACAGATGGCATTACATAAACATCTGCCATTTTATAAGCCTCATCAATTTTTGTATGCGGTAAAAATCCAACAAATTTTACCTTACTATTCATTTTCAAAGCTTTAACTTGCCTTATTAAACTCTTTTTCAAATCTCCATCACCAGCAATAATAAATTCTATATTCTTTTTACGTTGCAAAATTTTATATGCTGCAGCAATAAAATGAGCTGGTCCTTTTTGAGAAGTTAATCGCCCTAAAAATAAAACCTTTTTTTTGCATCTATTTTTTTGAACCATTCTAGTTTTCTTATTTATACTATTTAAATTAATTCCATTATGAACAACAGAAATTTTGGAAAGTTTTATTCCATAATGCCGACTTATTCTTTCTCTAGTAAAATTGCTAACCGCTATAATTCTATCTGCACATTCCATTCCAGCTTTTTCTACTTCACAAATGTTATGATTTATATTGTTTCTACCATTTCTATCAAATTCAATTGAATGAACATGCAAAATTAATGGTTTTTTGCTAATCTTTTTTAATTGGATTGCTGCTTTATATGTCATCCAATCATGAGCATGAATCAAATCAATTTTTTTTAATATAGAAATTGGAATCTTGCGACACATTAAAACATAACTTTCTATCTTTTTATCTAAATCCTCATACAAAGCAGTAAATATTTTTTTCTTAGAAAGTTTTTTAGTAATAACTTGCGTAGAATTAGGCAACACTAATTCTACATCAATGCCCTTCTCTTCCAAGCCAGCAATAAGCCCAGAACAAGCAACACCTAGTCCTCCCCAACTAAAAGGAGGAAATTCCCATCCCAACTTAAGAATTTTTATTTTCATTTTTCTTTAATTTTTGGAGGGTTATACATTTTACAAATTCCAAGACTATCTAGTTTTTCTAAATATTTATTCACAGCTATCACAAAAGCGGCATGGCTCCAAGTTAATGGAGCTACAGAAAGAGGCTGACCAGTTGAAGGATTTAATTGTTCCGATAAAACTCCTGTTGATAATGCCCATTTATCTACCCAATTTAAAATTTGCACAGCAGGATTTAAATCATCTAAATTTTTAGCCAATGCAATATAATACTCGGCTAGCCATAGACTGGTGATAAACCAAGGATTTCCTGGTCCTTTTTCATTTATTCGATAATACCAATCATTTTCATATCGCGTGTAACCACCAATTGATGATAAACAAGTTAACTTTTCTTTAAAAAGCTCAAAGCTATGTTTTAATTTTTCATCATCTGGTTCTAAAACTTTAAATTCAAAAATGCCGTATGCACTACTAGAATCAATAATTTCATCTCTTAATAATTCACCATTGTGATAATAAACACCTTTTATAAAACCTTTTTTTTCATCATAAAAATATTTCAGTATTTTTTCTTTTAAATTTTGCGCAACATTAAAATAGTGCTGAGCATCTTGTTTTGTTCCAAAAATTTCTTCAAATTTTCCAGCCGCCTTCAATCCGGCATAAACTGTTGCACAAGTAAAAGTATGTATGCCCAACTTCTCTTCCCACAAATCATAACTTTCTTTAGGCAACCCTGTTTTTTCATCAAAATAATGTAATAAAAATTTTCCTGCATTTTTTACATAACACATAAAAAAGATCTTACTAGATTCTTCATCTGGATGTTGTACATAATGCTTCCATAAAGCATCCATAACTAAAGCTATTTGATCTTCTTGAACTGGTAACTGAAAGTGTCCCTCATGAATCCATGCATGCCAAGAGCTTCCCAAAGATCCATCAGGGTTGTATTTATGAAAAAGATATCCATCTTTTGTTAGTGATGCACAACAAAATTTAAAAAACTTTTCTGTAAGATCTGGATAACCAGCACGATCTAAAGATCGTGCAATCAACGCTCCATCTCTTGGCCACATATATGCATAATTATCTTTTTGTAAATGCAAAACACTAGAATCACCAGAAGCTATAAATGCACCATTTTCATCTATATGAGTACTTACTAACAACAATGATCTTTTAAAAAGATCAATAACATTCTCACTCAAATTATAAAAATCAAAAGGAATCCTGTTTGCCCATTCTTTCCAATGTTGTCCTGTTTGTGCTAAAAGATTTTCGGGCTCTTGCTCTAAAACAAAAGAATTTAATTGAGAAATGGTTACATATTTATGTCCTGCACAAATCCAATAATAAACTGTTTGTTCTTGCCCCGCTTCAAGTTTAAATTCAAAAGATATAACAGAATCTACAGAACCATGTTCAATTGGATTGTTGCTAAGTTTTCCATCCTGCGCATCAACATATGCTCCTTCCAATCCCTTGCTATTATAAGCTCCAGCTGCATAGTTACTAATACCATGCTTTTCTTTATTAATAATCTGACCATTTATCAAAAAATATCTTTTGCCCTTATAAAAAACAATTGCTTTTTGTTGCGGATCATAATAAACAGTATTACCAAAATCATCACCAGTAAGTTTAAAAATTTGATGCAAAAAAAGTTTAACTTCTTTTGTTTTTTCTGTTTTATTTTTTACTTTTATTTTTCTTAAAAAAATATTTTTTTCATGATGAACTGTATCATTTAAAACTATTTCTAATCCTAAATTATTATTAGTCGCATACACTTGTGTTATAAGCGATTCTTTTTTATAGGATAATCTTTTCTTCCATTCATCAGAATCAAACCAACAAAATTTTTCATCTGTCCAAATTCCAAAACGATGCATTTCTCCATTTACATGATTTTCTTGCCCTACAAATGGATAACAAAAATCTCTTATCTGCCCACTCTCATCTTGGCATACAAGAATCTTTCCATTACCTAATACAAAATACCTAGCCATATTTCTTCCTAAGCCCTAACTTGCTTTACATATGCCAATAATTTATCTTCTATATTAAAAGCTTGTAGCATAGGTTTTTTTTTCATCCCCCAAGAAAGTAAAATAACAAAAATTATTGCAAACAAAACTCCAACAAAGATTTTTAATTTGCTTTCTCTAGCTGTTAAAAAGTAATAAATGGAAACAACAAAAGCAATAATCGAATACATTTTAAGAATTGTTCCAAAAGCAAAAAATGGCTGTAAAAAATAAACACACATTGCCAACAACACAAAACCAAAAAACTTTTTAACTTCTATCATCCAAACTCCCGATCGAGGAAACAAAGTAAGAGTTGTTGAAAAAGTACCAATAATCATCAACAAAATTCCAAGTCCGAAAGCAAAAGCAAAAAGTGTAATAAAACCAAATAAAGGACTTCCAACTTTTGCAACAAAACCAAAAAGCACTGCAAGAGCAGGAGTAAGACAAGGAGAAGCAACTGTTCCAGAAATTGTTCCAAATAAAAAACTATATAATAAAGATCCTTTAACTTTAACCTGTTTTCTTTGTTCTAAAAATGCTGGCATGCGTATTTCGTAAAAACCAAACATAGAAAAAGCCAGATAAATAAACAACAAAATTATAATAGCTATAAGCCATGGATTAGAAAGCCACTGACCAAAAATTACAGTCGTTGTTGCAGCTACATAACCAAGAACAGCATAAACACAAGAGATTCCTAAAACATAACTTAATGAAAGCAAAAAATTATGAAACATAGTAGGAGCAGCTTGAGCCTGCAAAATTCCAATTGTTATGGGAATCATTGGATAAATACAAGGTGTAAAACTAGCAACAATGCCAGCAGAAAAGGCTAGGAGCAAAATATAAATTTTTGATTTTTTTTCAGAAACAACATTTTTTAATTTTTTTAAAGAAAAAAACGATTCGCTCCTTTTTACTTTTTCTTTTTCAACAACCTGCGTTGACTCTTTCGCTTCAGGATCTACCGTTTTTATAACGTCAACTTCAGCTACAATTCCAATAAAACAACAAATAATTGATAAAACCAATAAAACATTTTGTTTCTTTACCATAAATCCCCTTTAAATATAGAGCTATAGCTTAAATGCAAGAGTCGTCATCCTGAACTTGTTTCAGGATCCAGATGCTTAGTATTTCATTTTTAATTAGCACCAAATACAAGGAATTTAATAAAGTCTGGATCCTGAAACAAGTTCAGGATGACAACTCTTTTTCTTAAAAACCAAATTCCTTATCAAACCCTCGTTAACAGCAATATGTTTTAAACTAATGTAAAACAACTTTTACATTCAAGATTTTTGATAATTGACAAAAAACAAGCTTTTTGCGATAAGCTTAAAAATGTTCATTTTTTTAAAAAGGAGAAAATATGTTTGCTCAAGAAATGGTGGTCAAAATATCTCTCCACAATTATCATGTATCATGGACAAAAATATCGAAAAATACGCAAAGCTTTGCTATTGTATACAAAGATATAGAAAACGAGTTAAAAACAAGATCTTTTATTCATTGGATAGTGTTTAATATTCCTGCTTCTGTTAATCATTTAAAAGAAAATGAAATACAAGGAATATTAGGCACTAATAGTTATGGTAAATTTGGATACAATGGCCCATGCCCTCCACAAGAAAAAGCTCATAACTATGTTTTTAAAGTGTATGCACTAGATACTATGCTTAATCTAGGAAAAGGAGTTACCAAGCAAGAACTTGAAAAAGCAATTTTTGAACACACACTTGATTCTAGTAAGTTAACGGGAAAATACTCAAGCAAAGACGAATATTAATTTCTCAAAACTTTACAATACACTCAAAAATAAGTATAAAAAAAACAACATAGATTCAATTCAATATCTTTAAGAAAGTATACTTATGAAAAAATTATTAAAATTTATTTTTTTGTTTTTTATATCTTTTTCAGTTAATCTTCATGCAAATTTAAATGATGAAATAAAAACAGATGTTATTAACAACTTAACAAACATAAATCAATTTCGTATGAGCGAAGAAACTCATACATTAATCGAAACTTTTTTAAAAAACAATGAAACATATTTAGATGATAAATTTATAGAAGAGTTTGTAATTGTTTGGCAAAGTATTTTATCAGAACCAGCACCAGACATAATTAGAGAGTCTTGCCTTCATCACATTTTTACTACATGTCGAAAAAACCTTAGTGATATAAGAATAATCTTACAATCAACAAAAAACCCACCGGAGAAATAATGAACTTTATGAAAAACAGCATTTTGATTTTATGCCTAATTTTTTTAATTGGATGTTTTAAAATTGGAGGAAGCAAAACAGATCTAAGCGCATATGATTTGAGTAAAGTTGATTTTACACAAGAAATTTATCCTACAATTATTTTGGGTGGTGGCGTTGGGGGATTAACTGCTGCTACATATTTATCTCAAGCAAACATAAAAACTATTGTTTTAGAAGGAAGCATGCCAGGAGGTACAATTTCACTTTCTGATTCTGTGCGCAACTGGCCAGGAGAAATTGAAATCTCTGGCAAGGATCTTGCAGAAAAAATAAAAAATCAAACAATTAAAAATGGAACCAAAATAACACCAGAAGAAATTATTGATGTTAATTTTTCTGTTTGGCCTTATATTATAAAAACAAGAAATACTGAAAATGGTACCTCAAGAACATTAAAAGCTTTAAGTTGTATAATTGCAATGGGTGCAACACCAAATAGGCTAAACGTTGAAGGCGAAAAAAAATTTTTTGGCAAAGGCGTTTCTGCTTGTGCTGTTTGCGATGGGCCACTTTATAAAAATAAAGTTGTAGCCGTTGTTGGAGGAAGTGATGCAGCAATAAGCGAAGCTAATTATCTTTCTAATATAGCCAAAAAAGTTTTGATTTTTGTGCGTAGAAATAAATTACGAGTTAGCGGCAAAATGGTTGACGAAGTTTTAGCAAAAGAAAATGTAGAAGTTTTTTATAATACCGAAATTAAAAAAATTTATGGCGATGACAATAAAGTAACTCATGTAATTGCTTTTGATAATAAACATAATGAAGAAAAAAAACAAGAACTCGATGGAATATTTTTAGCTATCGGTGCAACTCCTAATACCTCAATATTCAAAAATCAACTTGAACTTAGTTCAAAGGGTTTTATAATCTTAAAAAACGATCAACAAACATATAAACCAGGAGTCTTTGCTATTGGCGACATTTCTGATCCAAAATACAAACAAGCAATCACTGCTGCCGGAAGTGGATGCAAAGCTGCACTACAAACACAAGATTTCTTAGAAGCTATTGGATTTGAACCAAGCATGCTAGAAAAAAGAAGTTTTAACATATCATCAGAAGAACCTCAAAAAGAAACAAAACCACTAACAACAGAAGTTATAGAAGTATCTACGCCTCAAGAATTTCAACAAGAAGTTTTAGATAGTGAAATACCTGTAGTTATAGATTTTTATGCCGACTGGTGCGGCCCCTGTAAACAAATACAGCCCATCTTTAAAGAATTAGCAAACACTTTTGCAAACAAAGTTAAATTTGTAAAAATTAACATAGACAAAATGACGCCTCTTACACAAAAACTATCAATTACAGGTATTCCAACATTTATCTTGATAGACAATGGAGAAGAAATCAAAAGAATACAAGGAATACAAAATCTACAAGCTCTTAAAAAAATAATTTCAAACACATTTGGACTATATTAATTTTGTGGATCGCTGAAACGAGTTGTTGTCATGCTGAAACGAGTTGTTGTCATCCTGAACTCGTTTCAGGATCTATTCTCTTTATCAATATATTATTAATTCAACACCCTTTATAATTTATATTTGAATTATAGGCCCTTTTTGTGCTTAAAAGCCATACTTATAGTTGCACAAAATATACAACTTTGCTATGTTTACCAATTCATTAAAAAAATTAAATTTGTGGTTTGTTTGGGGTGGTTCTTAATGTTTAATTGCAAAAATTTTATAACAAAACTATTTTTGTCCTTTTTTATTATTTCTTTTGTCTTACCAACGTTAGTAATGGCAACAGAAGATCATTCATCTGCAAACATTAAAGAGTTAAAAACAGAATACAATCAAAAATACATAGATAATTTGTTAAATGATTATGGCCAAGATTACATCAATAAAATTTTACAAGAATATGGCCAAGAATATATTGAAGAAATATTAGAAGAAATAAGAGAACAAGAAGAAGGTTTATTTAATTTATATAATAAACAACTTTTTTCTTTTCCATTGGTTCCTGATAGTAATTTTCCAATAAAAGCCGGGGTGTATGTAAGTGATTTAGTTAAAGCAGCCTTTTGTGCTACAAATATTATTTTCGACCGCATACTTTATAATAAATTAATCACATATCACACAAACTATGTTTTTGAAAAAATTAATCAGGATACTGAATCACTAAAAAATATAATCGTAGAACTAAACCTAGATTGCTTTGAAGATGATTGTTTAAATAACGAGGGCAAAACA
>CAZFDQ010000272.1:0-2006 GCA_964518205.1 uncultured Pseudomonadota bacterium
GCAGCCGCTGTTTGCATATCAAACCAGCTTACTTTTTCATTAAGATCAACATGGTTTTTTGGAGTAAAAGAAAACTCTGGTTTTTTGCCAACAGTATGCACAACTTTATTAGATTCTTTATTTCCAACAGGAATGTGGCTTTGTGGCAAGTTCGGACAAGAAAGCAAAAGCCTTTTAAATTCTGGCTCTAATTTTTCTAACTCTTTTTCTTTGACCTTTAAATTTTTGCCTACCTCAATAGATTTTTCTCGAAGCTGTGGTGTAATCCCCTGAGCTCCCGCTGCTTTTGCTAATTCATTTTTTTCTTTACGTAAACTTTCGGTCGCTACCTTTAATGATCGAACTTGCTTGTCTAATTCAATTAATTTTTCTATTTCAAAGGATGGTTCTTTTTTTAAAACAAGCTTTTTAATTTCTTCAGGCTGTTCTCGCAAAAAATTCAAATCTATCATGACTTAACTCCGCAAAATTCAAATTTCAAATTAATTCGTATTTGAATTGTAAAAGAACTAATATTAAAAAAGTCATCATCTTGAACTCGTTTCAAGATCCAAACAATATCAAATGTCTTCAAAGGTTATATTAGTTAACAACCTTTGCTAAACACAACTCTCTTAATTCAAAAACAAATAAATACAATATTATCATCAATATAATACCATTATTTAAAAGAGTCGAAAACTCCCTATAAAGCAGCTACATCTCCAAACAACTTCGTACCCCACTCTAGTTTAACAAAATCAAGCTTTTGCATCACAGAAAGATCTGGATTCTGTAGATCGCCAACTAACCTCAAAAGTCTCTCTTTTTTTTCTTTGCAAACTCCATCAATTTTACTGATCAAAACCTCTATCCAAAAGCTAAGCAATCCTTGGTCTTTATATCTTAATTCATGATGATAACAATCAAAATTCGCAGAATTATAATAATTTAAAATTCTATAAATTTCAGAAATAATAGAACTAATCTTATCATCACGCTTTTTAGCTCTATCTTTTATAACTTTTCCTGTCATAAAAGCAAGAACTGAAGGCAGAATTACTCCCACCAATAACACTGGAACCAAAACTCTAACCCAGTTTCTTGTAACCTCAACTGTTTGCGCAATATCTTCACCTTCACCAAGAGCTGTGATAATTAATCTACAAGCCATAAGCTCCCAAAGCTGACCATAAAGAGCCAAATTATCCCCCATAAGCAACATAGTTGGAACCATTGAAAGTAAGCTTTGAATAGTTTTAACCAAACGACTAGAAACTTGTTTGTGCAACGCTTCATCTTTTATAATCCCATATTTAGTCATAATTTCTTTTAATAAGGCATCTCCATCATGAGTTGCATTTATAGCATGATAAGGAACTGTTATAGTTTTCCACAAACCTCTTCCAACAGTAGCCAAAAAACCACCTTGTACGTCTTCAGGAAAATTTTCCGACATAATATTCAACAAATGATCTGTTTTAAAGATAAAATCACCCCCTATTTGCTCAAACTCAATACCTTGTAACGCAAGCCCTTTCGCTACTTCTTGAATACTTCTGTTGTCCCTCCTTGGCTCTCGCGGGCCATTACCTTTTAATTTTTTCATAGCATTAAAATAAAACTCATCGCCATCTCCAGATACCCCAGCAAAAACTCCATACGCCTCAAGGTTATTGTGGCAGCTATCCGCATGAACCTGAAAATTTTCCCTTAATAATTTTAAAACATTGCCTTTTCCCCCCTTGTTCTGATTAGAATCTTTTGCCATTTCTGGCCAAAATTTTTCAATCATCAAATCTTTAAAATTTATAAAGCTTTGAGTAACCCACCCACTAGCTTCATTATATTTTTTTATCACACGATTTTTAAAAGAAAATTTATTATCTCCTATCAAATAATCCCAATTTTTATAAGTATAAATGCCACCAACAACTACTCCAAACCCTAGAACAGAAAGCATTAACCAATGCCTTGAATAAAAGCTTGGTATTTCATAATTTTGCAATTGAAAATGAAAATTTTCT
>CAZFDQ010000273.1:0-4927 GCA_964518205.1 uncultured Pseudomonadota bacterium
ATGATCATTCTTTAGGTTTCTACAGAAAAGTCGTTGATACCATGCCTGAAAACTTAATTTGGCAAGCTTTAAGCGAAGTCAAAGACGCACACCTAACCGGTAGAGTAAAAAAAAGCAAAGCAGCTTTATTTACTAGTTTAATTCAAAGCAAAGCACAAGAACATAATATTAGCCTTAATACAAAGAAGGCAAACAGGGAGATTTTTTAAATAATGGCCTTAAACGAAGCCGATACAAGAGCAAAGCTAGTTGATCCTAAACTTTTTCAATCTGGCTGGTCTGAAGATTTTATTACCCGTGAGTATTACTTTACTGAAGGAAAAATCTTTTTAGTAGGCGATGAAGCAAAAAGAAAAGAACCTAAGAAGGCAGACTATTTACTCCTTTTTAATGAAGCACTGCCTCTTGCTGTAGTTGAGGCTAAAGAAGAATTAAAACCAGGTATTTCTGGCATACAACAAGCAAAAGACTATGCAGAAAGACTAGATATTTTATTTGCTTATTCAACAAACGGACACGAAATAGAAGAATTTGATTTTTCTACTAATATCCAAAAAAGCTTGTCGTTATTTCCTACTAGAGAAGATCTTCACGCAAGGTTCATAAATGCACGTTACCCAAAAGACCTTGATTGGAACCCCCTAGTTATTTCCTACAATAAACAAACATTCAATACAAATCCTCGTTATTATCAACAAGTTGCAATTCGCCGCACCCTTGAAGCAATTATTAAAAAACAGAGGAGAATTCTTCTTAATCTTGCAACCGGAACCGGGAAAACAATGATCTCTTTCCAGATAGCATGGAAATTAAAACAAGCAAAAAAAATAAGAAGAATCTTGTTTTTAGCAGACAGAAATATTTTACGTGACCAAGCATTTAATACTTTTGAACCTTTTGGGAATGCACGAGGCTACATAGAAAACGGCCAAGCCCCCACATCTCGCGACATTTATTTTAGCATCTATCAAGCGATGTGGAGTGAGAAAAATGGGAAAAGAGTATTTGAAAATTATCCCCCAGACTTTTTTGATTTAATAATTATAGATGAATGCCACCGGAGTGGTTTTGGTAGTTGGAATGATATTTTAAAACATTTTTCTGGTTCAATACACTTAGGCATGACCGCAACACCAAAACAAGATGAAAATATTAACACTTATAGATATTTTGGTAATCCCCAGGACAAATACAATCCGGTTTATGAGTATAGCATGGCTCAAGGCATAGACGATGGGTTTTTAGCTAATTTTTTATTACATAAAGTAAATCTTAATATCGACAAAGAAGGTCTAAACATAGAAGATGCAAGAAAGAAGGGCGCATATATCGAAATTCCTGATGATGCTGAACCTGAGGATTTTTATAAGATGGAACAGTTTGAGAAAGAAATCATTCTTCCTGATAGAACAGAAAAAATGTGCCAGCATTTATCAGAATTAATCCAGACTTATGGGGAGATGCAAAAAACTATTGTATTCTGTGTTACCATGGAGCATGCTAGTGTGGTTTCTAAGCATTTACAAAATCATTTTGGGCATCTAGGTTTTCCGAATTATGCAGTTAGAATTGTTTCCGAAGAGCCCGACTCGTTAGCACTTTTAAAGATTTTTCAGGACCAATCCCAGGCCGTGCCAGTCGTAGCAACAACCGTTGATTTACTTTCAACTGGTTTTGATGCCCCGACGGTGCAAAACATTGTTTTTATGAAGCCTATACGTTCTCCATTAGTCTTTAAGCAGATTATGGGCCGAGGCAGTCGTATTTCAGAGGAAAAAGGTAAATTATGGTATCGTGTTATAGATTATACAAATGCGACCAGACTTATTGATGAATGGGTTGAAGGTAGCCCCGAACCCTTCAAAGAGTCTCCAAGGATTAATTTTTTGGGTGGTTTTGTAGTTGAGGCGGAATCCTTAGCGCCGATTGAGGGAGCGTTATTAACGGTTCAACTTGCTCCAAATGAACAAATTCAAGCCAGAACAAACGTTAATGGTGAATTTAATCTAAATAGTCTACCAGAAGGAAAAATTAAATTATACATCTCTGCAGAAGGATACAAACATCGTGAAATAACTATAGAAACTCAATCAAACCCAGAAAACAAGATTGAAATAGAACTTACAATTCAAAAGAGAGCTGTCCCGCCAATTAAAGTAAGTGGTTTAACAATTTTTGTCGAGGATGAAATGATGTTTGAAGTTGAAATTATCGGCAAAAGATTAAATTGTAAAGAATATGTTAATTATTCTAAAGAAACTATCGCAAAAACAGTTAAAGATGCTAATGAACTTAAAAATAAATGGATTAAAGAAATTACCAGGAATAATTTTATTGCAGAACTTGAAAAACACGGCATTAATATTAAAATGCTTGCAAAAATTACTGATAATCCTACGGCAGACGAGCATGACCTTTTAGCTAATTTAGGTTTTGGGTCTCAGATTTATTCTAGGCAAGAAAGAGCTGAGGCTGTAGTTAACCGTGAACAAAATTATTTAAATAGCCTAAGTCCTGATCAATTAAAAATAGTTAAAGGGCTGTTATTAAAATACCAAGAAAATGGTGTTAACGAGATTACCAAAGCAGATGTTTTTAACGTTTATCCTATGCCTGGCTTCATGTATTCTCAAAAAGTTTTTGGTTCGCCACAAAATTTAAAACAGAATGTAGTTAAACTTCAAGAAAAAATTTATGCAAGTTAATTAAAGGACAATATGGCAAACGATTCTATACAAAATAAACTTTGGAGCGCTTGTAATAAAATGCGTCAAGACCCTGGGACTACCGGTGCTTTGCAATACATAGAACAATTTTCATGGCTTTTATTTTTAAAAGTATATGAAGAAATAGAAAATGAATATGAGGCAAAGGCAGCTTTTGATGGTAAATCATACACGAGAAATATTGACAATAGTTTTCGTTGGAGTGTCTGGACAGGTAAAGAAAATTATATAACAGGACCAGATTTATTAGAGTTTGTAGAGAAGAAGCTCATTCCGTATTTGCGTTCACTATCAGGAAATCGCACCAAAGAAATCATTTCGGAAATTTTTAACAACACACAAAACAGGATGGAAGACGGATATCTTCTTCGTGAAGTAGTGGATTTAATGGCAGGAGTTGATTTTTTTGGTGATGAAGATTCTTTTGCTGTTTCAAGTATATACGAAGGTTTGTTTTCTAGAATGAAGGCTGCTGATATCAAGCCGCTAGCAGAATATCATACACCACGCGTTATTGCGCGTTTTATGGTTGAACAAGTTGCTCCTAAGATTGGCCAAACTGTATATGACCCCTGCACAGGCCCTGCGGGTTTCTTAACTGAAGCCTATATTTTAATGAAAACTCAAGTAAAAACTGTGGCAGATAATCTTAAATTACAAAGAGATACTTTTTTTGGTAAAGAATTAAAATCATTACCTTTCATTTTAGGTATGATGAACATGATTTTAAATGGTATCGCTACTCCAAACATACGAAAGATGAACACTTTATCAATTAATCTTTTTAACCTTGCAGAAAAATATAATACCATTCTGACAAACCCACCATTTTCTGGAAAAATAAAGGGCGTGGATAGCAATTTTCCTTATCCTGCAGCATCAACAGAAGTTCTATTTTTGCAACATTGTATGCGCAGTTTAAAAGCTAATGGCCAATGTGCAATTATAGTGCCTGACGGTGTTCTTTTTGAGGTGGATGATAGAGCATATGTGAATACAAGAAAAGAGTTAGTAGAAAGCTTTAACTTATTTGCAATCGTTAGGTTACCAAAAGGGGCATTTGCACCATATGCGAAAGACACCTCAACAAATATTTTATTTTTTAATAATCAAGAGTCCACAAAAAATGTTTGGTATTATGAAGTTCCACTTCCAAAAAAGTTAAAATCTTTTTCTAAGAGTCACCCAATTCTCTATAACCATTTTGACGAATGTATCTCTCTATTTAAAGATAGAAAAACTAGTAATAATTCTTGGATTATTGATAAAAATAGTATTGTTGAAGAAAACTATAACCTAGACTTTTCTAATCCCAACAAAGTAAAAGATTATACAGTAATGATGCCAGACCAAGTAAAAGAAGAATACAAAAAAATTCATACTGAAATTGGGAAATTAATAACAGGGCTATCTAAGCAATTTTCAAGCATTAAAAAATTTATGACAATACAAAAAATCCCTCTTGGTAATATGGTAATTGAATCAAAAGATGTGAATAGTGATAAAAAGTTTTCTAAAGTTTTTGGTGTTAATAATATTAGCGGGATAGAAGAATCGCAAGACAAAAAATTTGGTGATATCGCGAAGTATAAAATAATAAAAAATGATTATCTTGCTTATAACCCATATCGTGTAAATGTTGGTTCTATAGGTTTATTTGATAATGATATTGGCATAATAAGTCCTGCTTATGTTGTTTTTCGTGTTGATACAAAAGAATTAGTTCCGAAGTTCTTGCTTTATTATCTTAAAACCGCAGAAGGGCTACATGAAATTAACAGTAAAACAAGGGGATCGGTAAGATCTTCATTGAAATTTGAAAAACTCCAGAGAATTGAAATTCCCAATATTTCTGTTGAACAACAAAGAGGTATAGTTAAAAAATTTGAATCAATTATAAATAATAATATGCGCTTAACAGAGCTTAGTATCCTTTTGTCAGATTTTATAAAAAGAACTCCTTTGGAAAGCTGGGAGTAATAATCTAAAGATTTGAAAAACAAGTCCGTTTCCCACCCTTGTTTTTCGGTAGACATACTTTTAAATAACTTCAGGATTTAAGAGCAGGGGGGAAAGAGCGCCAGCTTTTTCGGTCTGATTGACGCAAAATTATTCCTTATTGATTAACTTGCTTATGCCTTTTCTATAATTTTGCCCGTTTCACTGCTTTGCTGTTTCATATTTTGCCCTGGTTAAAAAGC
>CAZFDQ010000274.1:0-2580 GCA_964518205.1 uncultured Pseudomonadota bacterium
TTTTACCATTGTTATCAATTAATAGGATATGTGATTTTTCAGAAACTAACACTAATCCCATCACATTTCCGTTTCGCTTGTCGGTTGGGATTGTTCTTACACCAACACCACCACGGTGAGCAACCCTGAAGTCTTCAATTTTTACTCGCTTACCATAGCCATTAACTGTTGCAAATAACAAGTCTTTATCTTTTTTCTCTTCGCTAATAACTTCTAACCCAACAACAAAGTCTCCGGCACGCAATTTGATACCACGAACACCACCAGCCTGACGTCCCATCGCACGAACTTCATCTTCGTTAAAACGAATACCTTGTCCTTTGGTTGTTGCAATAACAATTGAATCTTTACCAGAACTTAAATCGCAGAATGCTAATTCATCACCCTCATTTAAACCAATTGCACGAATACCTGTTGCACGAATCTTAGCAAAAGCTTTTGCTTCCGTTTTCTTGATTGTTCCTTTTCTTGTAATCATGACTAAATATTTATCTGCCATCTCACTTGTACATAAAAGTTTCACTACCCATTCACCTTCAGGAAGCTGCAACAAGTTAACAATTGCACGCCCCCGGGCAGTTCGAGATGCCTCTGGCACTTGGAAAACTTTAAGGCTATAAACTCTTCCAAGGTTTGTAAAGAACAATAGTTCATCGTGTGTTTTTGCAACAAAAAGATCTTGTATAACATCTTCAGCTTCTACCAAATCAGAGATTCCTTTTTTACCTTTTCCACCACGATGCTGAACGGCATAGATTTCTAAAGGAACACGCTTGACGTAACCCTTACGGGTCAATGTTACAACCACCTCTTCTTCTGGAATTAAGTCTTCTTCACTCAATCCGTCAATAGCACCTTCAATTCTTGACTTTCTTTCATCAGCATAACTCTTTTTAATAAATTCAAGCTCTGTAATAATCTCTTTTTTCAAAACTTCTTCATCTGCTAAAATAAGCTCCAACTTTTCAATAATCTTTTTAAGCTCAATTATTTCAGCATTGATCTTTTCACGTTCTAAGCCAGTTAAACGTTGTAAGCGCATTTCTAGAATTGCCTTAACTTGCTCTGGTGTAAGTTTGAATCTTTTATTCAAGGCTTCTGTTGCAGATTCTGCATCTTTTGATTTTTTAATCAACAGAACAACATCATCAATATCATCAAGTGCAATAATTAAACCTTGTAATATATGCTCTCTTGCTTTATTTTTTGCAAGATCAAATTGTGTACGTCTTGTAATAATCTCTTTACGATGAACCAAAAAGTGCTCCAACATCTCACGCAATGTGAAAAACATTGGTCTGTTTTGATATAGCGCCAGCATTAAAATAGAAATTGATGTTTGCAAATTTGTATGCTTAAACAACTGATTCAACACAACCGTAGGAATTTCACTTCGCTTAAGTTCTATTACAACACGAATACCCCGCTTATCAGATTCGTCGCGAATATTAGAAATTCCATCAATAATTTTATTTTTAACAAGGTCCGCAATTTTTTTAATCAAATCAGCTTTATTAACCTGGAATGGAATTTCTTTTATAATAAGAGCTGAATGTTTTTTATTTTCTTCGACATCAACAACACCACGCAATACAACCTTTCCATGACCGGTTCTATAAGCTTTTAAGATTCCGCTTCTTCCACAAATAATACCACCAGTTGGAAAATCTGGAGCAGGAACAAGCTCAAATAAACGATCTTCACTTAAATCTGGATCATTTAAAAGTTCAATACAAGCATCAACAACTTCACCCAAATTATGAGGGGGAACAGATGTTGCCATTCCAACAGCAATACCTGTAGAACCATTAATCAATAAATTTGGAATTTTACTTGGAAGCAGCGCTGGTTCTGTTCTTGATTCATCAAAGTTTGGAACAAAAAGAACGGTGTCTTTCTCTATGTCTGTTAATAACTCTCTTGCAATACGATGCATACGTACTTCTGTGTATCGCATTGCAGCAGCGTTATCACCATCAATAGAACCCCAGTTTCCTTGTCCATCCAATAGTGGATACCGTTTGGAAAAGTCTTGTACAAGGCCAACCATGGTTTGATAAATTGCAGCATCACCATGAGGATGGTAGTGACCAATCACTTCACCAACAACAGTTGCTGATTTACGATAGGATCTTTCGTGATAAAGACCTAATTTATGCATCGCATATAAAATTCTACGGTGCACAGGCTTTAAGCCATCTCGCACATCAGGCAATGCACGGCTAATGATAACCGACATCGCATAGTCTAAAAAGGAGGTTTTAAGCTCTTTGACAATGGAAAGCGGTATAATGTTTTGTTGAACATCAGTCTTTTTTTCTTGATTGTTATCTGTAGGCATTTTAAGAGTCCCTTCCAGAACAAAAGAAATATTTAACCCAAACAGTTAAATTTTATCTTCAAAAATACATGTAAATACTTAAGTATTAAGAATACTACGAAAAGAGCGGCAAAACAAGTTTAAGGGGTTTTTTAAAGAAAAAACCAACCAAACTTGCCTCCCAAAAACCTAAATAAATTGACCAACAGAAAAGATAAAAATCCCGCAACAATATCATCTAACATAATACCCCAACCTGC
>CAZFDQ010000275.1:0-1871 GCA_964518205.1 uncultured Pseudomonadota bacterium
CCGGCTTTAGCTTCTGTTGGCCTCAATAATAGCCAAAAAACGCACAAAACAAGGCCTGTGAGCAATAAATAGACCCAAAAGCGGTGTTTGTATTGTATCTCATTAAAAGTCATCATAAACGCCTTTTAAATGCTTATTATTTTTTTTACTATAAACAAAATAATAAAAATCCCTAAAATTCCGGCCACGCCGGACAAAATCAAATCAAAATATGGAATTAACTCAAGAAAATTCTCTAAATTTTCGGACATTAAATCCACTTCCTCAATTTCAATTCCAAGATCTTCCAAACTAGAAGTGGCGCTAACAAAAAAACCTTTAACAAAATTAAAAATCCAAGTTAAAGGCAAAAAAGCAACGCTTAAAATTTCCGCAAGGTTATCCAAAAACCATTCAACTGTATAAAAAATATCGTAAAAATGGTGAGTTAAATCCTCAAACATTCCCCCGATCGCGCCGGCAACCGCATTTCCTACACTTTGAAACCAAGCAACCGAATAATCGCCAACCTCTGTGATAGCGTTCCAAAATTCACTTAAATAACCCCACATATTTTTATCCTCTCAAACTGTTCACAATAACAGTTATAACCATTAAACCAAGAGAAACGCCGACAATAAGTAAAATAATGGGAGAGAGATCTGTAAAAATATCTCCGACATAACCAAGCATTTCCGTCATCATTCCCTCTGTAATTGTAATAAAAGTTCCGGCAATCATTACCAACTCCAATTTTTAGTTTTTTTCCTTTCGCGCCTTTCTTCGCGCCTTTCGGCCTTTTCAATCCTTGATCTCTCTTTACGAAAATACTTTTTGTCTTCTTCTTTTAGAAAAGGATCTTTTTCAAATCCTCCCCCGGTAAACCAACCTAATTTTTTTCTCATATTTTTAAACCTTTATCTAAAACTTTTTCATACCGCTTTAATTCCTTTCTCTCTTTTTTGTTTTCGTATCTCTCCCTTTGTCTTTCCATTCTCTTTAATCTTTTTTCGTCTTTTTGTAATTCTTTTTTCCAATAATTTTTTAACATAATTTCTTAAGAGGAGGAAACTTAAACTGTTTTACTTAATAGGGGGTATAATTTGTTTAAATGCCGTTATTAAAACCTCCTCTGTTATCTTAATGGCCTTTAGCAAGTGAGATTGCTCTCCTAATTACATAAAAAGCCAAAGGAATTCCAACGCCAAGTGCGATGAAAACCCATAAATCCGTAAACAAAACGCCGGTGGCCTCCATTACATCGGCCAAAGCGCCTGTTGGTACTTCTAAAATGCTTTCCATTTTTTTAAGCGGTGTAAAACTTTTTTACACGAACGACCTTTATTTTACAATACTCTTTTTTTACCTGCTTGACAATGAGCCAAAAATTATTGATAAAACTATGATCAAAACAGTAAAGGCGCAAAATGTTAAAAGATAATCTCCCAAAATAAATGAAATCACAAAGGCCAAATTATTTAATAAAATTTCCGTTGTCATTTTCTTCTGTCTCTATAATGATAATGATAATGAAAAAAAGCGTTTTTTCGGCCTAGAAAAACCCCCATTATGTTATACATAAATCCTTTTAAAATTCCAACTAAAATAAAAATGAAAATAAAGAAAATCAAAAAAAATCCTAGCAATTCTGAAAATAAATAATTATTCATATAAAAATTTATAAATTGACTTGCCAATGATCGCAATAAAAACAACTACTCCAAAAAAAATAATAAAAACATCTCCGTAATCAACCGTTTTTTCTATCCAAAAATTTGATCCGCTTTCTGTATCAACAATAAGTGTTTTATCCTGAAATCCTTTTTTTAAAAAAGCATCAAAATTCGCCGGACTTTCATTGATTAAAAGTTTCACAACCTCCCAACCCTCAT
>CAZFDQ010000276.1:0-2566 GCA_964518205.1 uncultured Pseudomonadota bacterium
TCATCCTTGCGGCGTCGCTTTCGGATCCAGGAACCCATTTCAAAACACGGTTGGCCGCCAGCATGGCGAACCCGCAAACAACGACGCCCGCAACCATGCGGGTTAAAGGGAAGTTCAATACCTTTCTCAGGGTGCATTGGGCATTTTTGGATTCGGACATAGTTTCATTTTCTCCTGTTTTGATGTTGTTTGTTCTCGGCATTATAATTTGTTTCGGAATGTCCCAGTTTAAGGTAGGAGAAAATGAATTTTAATATAACAATAAGAACGGCCAAGTCAAATTTTGAGCGGAAATTTTGTATTAATGTTGATCCCGTTAGTCTTCAATGGCATTTGTTATCGCCTGACCCACTGCCTGTTCAAACTCGGGACAATAGCCTTCAACCAGAACGTCAAAATCATCATGAATGTTGCCCTTGATGGTAACGTTAATTTTAGAGTCATGGTTTGGACATTTCATGAATTTGATTGCATTAGAAATTAATTCGTGAATTTTCGAGGTCACTTCTTTTTCATAGGCATTTTGAAGTGAATCAATATCATATTCAAAAGAAATATCAAGCATGTTAAACTCCTTTCAGGCTTACAGGGACAAATATTCTGGGTGTTTAAGAAGCATTTTTCTTGCCCACGGCTGAAGCGAAAAGGGGAATTCAAATGAAAGCGATTGTCCCATGTTTGAAGAGCGACAAATAATATTTAGCTGTTCAAGGCTACATGCGACACCATCGTTAAGTTCAAAATATTGAGTTGATGTGTTTTCGTTTATATACGGTATAAGTAGCTCTTTTTGGTCTCTTGTTAGGTTTTTTAAAATATTTTTGTGAACTCTATTCAATTTGAATTTTGATGGCCATTTTGATTTTTTGGGAGTTTGGTGCCATGGTTTTATCAAAATTATTATCAGTATTAGAAGTAATGACACCCATGTTCTTGGTGGCATTTGTGGGAGGCTCGCTGTTAAGGAGTCAATTAGCCAAGTTAATAATATACCGGTTAGGCATGCTATTGGCCCTAATAATTTTAGTAGTTTCATATTGGTATCTATATGGTTTGTTGAAACAATAAAAAAGGTGAATTTTTCTTATGGACAACTACATAGAAACTCGCCTTCTCTAAAGAAGAATAATGAAAGTATGGGAGAGTGTCAAGAAAAAACATTATATACTATTTGTATATTAAATCATAAAAATAATCATTAATATCGTGACGAAAGTTTTTTTTAAGACAATTAAGAAGCTGCTTAAAACAGTCATCTGTTAGTTTAAATATTGGTCTTATTATGCCTTTAATACTTCCATTAATTAACTCTTGTATGTTAATTGGATAAATTGGAAACACCTGTATATAGGTGGGCTTGTCAAATTCTTGCCAGCCCAACGGAACATAAAAAACTTTTAAGTCTGGATTGCAGCCTTTTCGTGATGAGGAATATCTTGCAGATTGTGATGTTGTTTTTAAAACAAGACACAAAGATTCGAGGCCGTTTTGGTTTAAAACAACCATAAGTTTTGGGCCAACATGGCCATCTTGGAATTGGAATTGAGAGTGAAAATATATTTCGCCCGGCTGTGGCATCTTTATGTGGGTTTTAAATGAAAATTGTTAAGCATTTCAAGATGTTCGTTAAGCGTTTCTTGGGCAATTTCTTTTTGGATACAGTGCGGTTTTCCCAATGCAAGTAAATAATCTATGGGTTTATTTAAGCCGTATCTTTCTTTTGTGATATACCAGGGTCTGTTTTTTTCATGAGATATATCAGACATCATTGTTGCGGTACATGTTTTGAATTGTAATTTTAATCTTTCTAATATGTCTTTTTCCCTTTTTGTAAAAACAGTCATATCTATTTTTGTTTTTGCCCTAAATAAATATTCTGCATTGTCTTGGTTGTCATCGGAGTAATGTTCAATATGTATGCCGATAAATTTTTTAAAATCTTCTGGGACCTTGCCATCTTTTACTTCGAGCCAAAGTGCTTTTGGAACTGGACCCTTGGGAAAGGTTTCATATTCAAGGCCAATAGCAGGGTAGCCGGTTTCGCAAAAATGTTCAAAGTCAAACCAGTTCAAAAGTTTGAAAGTTTTTGTCATGTTGGGGTGGTTGAAGTTTTTTGCTATATACATAAGTGTATATAGCAATTTTTTACGATAAAAATTATTCATGGCTTTTTAAATTTTATTCAGAGACAATTTAAACAATGCAATTATTATACCGATAAGTGCGATAAATTGTTTCATTTTGATAGGCGAAGAATAATATAAAACAAATATGTTAAAGTCAAGTTGTTTTTCTATAGGTGGACATAGATTTCCTGTACGGATTGACTCATAAAAAAAGTAACTAAAGAAAAACAGAACTTTTTATAAATATGGTCGTTGCCTCATAATGGAATGAACCCTCCAGGAAAGGAGAAGTTTTATGAGTACAACGACCAAATATGAATTGCTGCAGGCCCTCAGAGCTAAATGCAAAAGATCTCGAAGACATCAAAAGAAACTCCTTTTAGAGGAATTTTGTTCCATCTGTGGGTACAATCACAAATACGCCATCCGGCTATTTAATT
>CAZFDQ010000277.1:0-2135 GCA_964518205.1 uncultured Pseudomonadota bacterium
TCAAAAACTTTAATTTTGTAACCAACAAGTTTATTTATTTTTTTTAAATAATAATTTTTAATAAAACAACGCTTCTTTTCCAAATCACCAATTGCAGCACAAAAACCTTTTGAAGTAATCTTTCTTGCGTATTTTGCATATCTATGCCGCCTAAAAATAGTAAGGCTTACAACAATAGGATAGTTTTGCTTTTTTGCTTCTTTTAAAATTTTTTTAAGCTGCCACCAAGAAGCAGTATTTTTATAAATTTTATTAAAAAAAGAACATGATTTCAGCCAATCATAAAGAATATAATTACTCTGTTTTTTCCATCGGCACAATATACTCTTTCCCCTTCCTTCATCAACCCAAAGATCTATTTTTAAATGGGGATATTTTGCAGAAAACTCTTTAAAATAGTTCTGCATATAGGTAAAGTCACCGATGGCAAGATGTGTAAGGAATAAAATCCGATCTGATTTTTGTAATAATTCGTGCGGGATTAATTGTTCTTGCATATTATTTGTTTGTTCGCCCTGAGCGAAGGCCCTAAGCTAAGCGAAGGGACGCAGTCATCCTTATAAACTTAAACTACGTTTTGCGCCTGTTCACGAGCCTTTTCAAGCTCAACTTTTATATCAACGGAAACGGTACTCACATCAAAGTTAGAACATTTAGCAAGAATAGTATTTGATTCTCGCATTAACTCTTGAAGCACAAAATCTATTCGTTTTCCTTTTTCTATATCTTTATCTTTTATAACTTTTTTAACACTTTCTAAGTGAGAATTAAAACGAATAATCTCTTCATGAATATCAATTTTATTCAAAGAGGAATAAAGCTCATCAAGCTTAAGCTTTGCTTCTTCATCTCCCTTTTGATACAAAACCATAGTCTTTTTTATATTTTCTTTTAACTGTTGCATCAGTTTTTTAGATCCGTTTTGAATCTGCACCATTCTTTTGCCACAAATTAAAAATCTTTTTTCTAAATCTTTTTGCAAGTTTTTTCCTTCTGCTGCACGAGTTTTTACAACAGCATCTGCAACAGATTCAATATGCTTTAATATTGCCGATTCAGTATTTTTGCTTATCTCTCTTTTTTCTGAAACAAAAATATTTGGAAAATTTAATATATCAGAAACAGATAATGTTCCAGTTACTTTAAATTTTTTTTTAATACTATCAATAGCTTTAATATAACCTTCAACTAAATTCAAAGAAGGTTTAATATTTTGCAATACCCCTTCATCTTCAGACAAGCGAACAGTTGCGTAAACCCTTCCACGAATCAATTTCTTTTTAAGCATATTAACAATACCAATCTCTAAAGAACTTAAAGCTGAAGGTAGTTTACATACAGCTTCAAAGAAGCGAGAATTAATCGATTTAATTTCTATCGAAAGCGAAACCTTATTTCCCTTCTCAACAACCAAACCAATTGTTTTGTTACTATAACCAGTCATACTTAATAGCACTGTATGCTCCCTATGCTATATTTGAATAAACATTTTGAACATCATCCAAATCTTCTAAAGCTTCAAGAAATTTAAAAACTTTTTCTTCTTGAGCCTGATCTTCTAGGGGTACTGTATTTTTAGGAACCCATTCAATAGAAGCATCTTCCACTTCAAATCCCGCAGTTTCTACACCTTTTTTTACTTCATCCAGATTCTTCATATCACAGCTAACCGATGCAACATCATCAATAACCATGACATCCTCAATCTCATAATCTAACATTTTTTCCAAAATATCATCTTCATTCATTCCAGCAGCAGGAAATCTGATTACCCCTTTATGCTCAAACATCCAAGCAACCGAACCACTTTCACCCAAATTACCACCCATTTTTGAAAAAATATGGCGAACAGCAGAAACAGTTCTTTTTTTATTATCACTTAAAGTTTCAACAATAACAGCTGTCCCGTGTGGACCATAACCTTCATAAGTTGATTCTTCGTATTGAGCACCCTCAAGTTCTCCTGTTCCTTTTTTTATAGCACGAGAGATATTCTCTTGAGGCATATTGACAGTTTTTGCCTTATCTACAATAACTCGCAAACGAGCATTAGCATTAATATCACCACCCCCCTCACGAGCAGCAACCGTAATTTCTCTGATTAGTTTTGTAAAAACCTTACCACGCTTTGCATC
>CAZFDQ010000278.1:0-5184 GCA_964518205.1 uncultured Pseudomonadota bacterium
GATAAAAGTCATAGTTCAAATTATTTGCTTTAAACACAATATCCATTGCTTTTTTAAAAGGTGTATTTTGGAGATAAAGGGTGATTCTTCTACCTTTTACCGCCTCAGTTGAAATAAAGTTTAACCCTGTTTGCTGAGAAAGCATCTTTAATACATCTATCAATCTAGCATTTTCTAAATCCAAAGAAATTGTCTGCTGCCTGCTAAATAAAAAATAATCACCAAAAGGATTATCAGCAAATATCTCTGGACTTCCTTTATCAGCAAACATATCACTGTTGTAAGCATAATCTCTGGCTGAAATTCCTATCGGTATAAAAAATAAAATAATTAATGCCATTACCGTTATTTTTCGCATCTTATCGCCCCCTTTACTCTAATTTAATTTTTTGCCGGTTTCTTTTTAAAAATTTTCCCTTTATAAGAAAGTAAGACTGTATTATTGTTAATGCTGAAAATAAAAATTTCTCGGCCACCTTTTATTTTATCCCCCTTGCTGTATATTTCTTCATTGATTATAACTTGCGGATTATCGTTACCCCATAAAATTCCTTCTACAGTTATTTCGTCAGGTAGACGAATTGCTTCATCTTCAACATAGAATGAATCAACCACTTGTTCAGTTTCTTCCTCAGGCAAGGATGATGAAAAAGGATTTTTATAATTAGCTTGAGAATAACTTGTTAAGGTTGTCACCAAAATAAATAAAAATAAAATTAATTTCGTTTTCATTTTAAACTAATTACTTCTATATCCAATTTTACATATATCCCTTGTTCTCTCTGTTCCATAGTTAATGTTTTTATTTTTATATTATTTTCCTCTAACTCCTTTATGAATTGCACAAAACCAGAGTAAAGGCCTTTCATGTCTACTGCTAATTTATTTATCTTATAAAATCTTTCACTTTTTTGGATTGGGCGCAATGCTTCAAGCTGAAGGCTTTTTTCACTTGCTAATACCTCAACATAATTTTTAAAATCTATTTCATCACCCTGAAAATATTTTTGGGCCAAACTAGCATATTGTGAATTTAATTTACTATACTGATCAGCCATCTGCTTATATTCTTGTTTCTCTTTCTTTTTTTCGGATAAAGACTGCATTTTTTGATTATAACCCGCTATAATATTTTTTCCAATAAACCAAAAAATAACAACTATAATTATAGCTGCCAAAATATTTTTATAACGCAAAATATCTTTTACTTCCATTTCTGAAAGGTTGCTCATATTAATTTCCTTTATTTCTTAAGGCTAATATTAAAACTAGTTACAGAATAATTTTCCAATACTTCTTTACTCACAAAATTTAATTGAATATCAGAAAAAATCTTACTGATATTTTCATTTCTTTTTAAATTTTTAATAAATTTGTCTACAGCTTTGTTTTCTTTTATCCTATCTTGAAAATAAACATAACCCAAAATTTTACCGGTATAGCCGTCGCCTTCTAAATTAATATGTAAATTTTTCAGCCAAAGATAACTAGGAGTACTTTCATCTTGTTCTAAAAAGCGTAAAAATAACCAAATATCAGGATGCAACGACTCTCTTTTTTTTAGATATGAAATTTGATCCTTTTTTTCATTTATTATTTGTTCTATTTTATCTTTATTAAAATCCCTTAGGCCATCGATTTTTTCCCTATTTTTATCTTGAACCATCAAGTTTTTCTCTTCTCTTGCTATCTTAAAATCTAATCTAAACCATAAATAAAAACAAACTAAAACTCCGGCCGTAATTAAACCGGCCAAAACTCCATAACGCCAACCAGTTGTAAGCTGAGTCAGCTTGGCTGATCCAACTACGGCTGTACTCTCCCTTTTTTCAAACACTAGCTTAAATTTATAAGGTATGTTTTCTCTTTGAGCCGCACCTGTAGCTTTAATTTCTTCTGTAACTAACTGTTTTTTCAAAGAAGAAAGGCCGGGGAAAGTTACCTTTTCTATATCAACCCCAAGAACTTTTTTCAAAGAATCAACTATTTCTTCATCTATTATAGCACTGATAACTATAATTTTTTCAATATCGGATTTTTTATACTCTCTCCTAAAATATTGAAAAGAATAACTAACAGCTTCTATGAACTTATTTTTATCAAATTCTTCGTCAATTTTTGAAATATCAAAATTGCGGTTAAAAACAGGTAGTTCATCTTGAAAAAAAGTAAGATAACCCTCGTAATCAGTTACATCCAAAATAGCAAAATGCTTACTTTTGGAAAAATCTTTTTTGGTTTTAATTAAACGTGCTAAAGAAATAGATGCCGGCTCTAAAGTTTTTAAAGATAAGTCTAGTTGTGAAAATATATCTTTAATCTGATTATAATTACTTTTACGCATTCCCACAAAAAATACTTTTGTTTTTTTCTCTTTTTTAGACTGGATAGATTCATAGTCCCAAAGAAGTTCTTCAGCTTTAAAGGGAATATACTTTTCTATTTCAAATATCAAAGATGATTCTACATCTTTTTTATTCATCAAAGGTAATTCTAAATAACGAAAAATAAAATTTCTATCAGCAAGTGATAGATTTACTTCTTTGCTTTCTATATTCGCTTCCCGTAATATCTTATTTAAAGAAGCCTGAATTCTTACATTTTCCTGAAGCGATTCAATTGAATCTTGATCAGAAGATATATCAGCATAAGAAGTAGCAATCAGTTCTTTTGCCGCTACCAAAGAAACTGCTACAGAATTTATGCCTAAATATAATCCTACTTTTTCTTTTTTAGCCATTTTTTATTTTTGCATATTTTTAAGCCACTCATCTATATATTTTCTATCGAACCGCCATATTTTCCCGATCTTTATCCCGGAAATTTTCTTCTGATGCAGCCAATTATAAATAGTTTGCTTTTGCAACCCTAAATAATCGGCCAACTCTTCAACCGTCATTAATCTTGGTAATCTTTTTTTCTTCATTCTACACCTTTTTGTACATATCTATATTAAAGACGTGATATTAATTATTGTCAAGTATAATTTGTTATAATTTTTGATAATTTTACCATATATTGTATCTATTTTCCTACCCCCCCACATATTGGGTTATAATCCGATCGAATCTTTAATTTATTTTATTTAATTCCCAGAAAAGAAAGAGTGCGGCTAAAAGTATTATCTCTTCGATAAGAAAAGAAATTGGCTGTTGAACAATAATTGCATAGACATAAATCAAAAAAATTATCTTTATTGAGGCCTTGAAAAATTAGTTGATCTTTGGCAAACTGAACTGGATTAAAAAAAACTCCCTTTGAAGTTATTTTTAAATAAGCAGATAATTCTTTAAATTGCCTAAATTCATCTCCAACCTGATAACAACAACTACGCAGGCCTAAACCGGCTACTACTTTAAAATCAGCTAAATTAAAAGGAATATTTTTTAAGATACCTTCTTTAGCCGGCCGCCAACCCATATGAACAACGCCTATAAGACGATCCTTATTTGCAAAAAGTAAAGGAAGGCAATCTGCGGTTTTTACAACTAAAAAATGATTCTTATCTTTGGTAAATAAACCATCAGCTTGATAACAACCCGGTTTTGAGGCCAAAACTATCCGAGGTGAATGTTTTTGCTCCATATAGCTAAATTTAGCTCCTTTACCTACATATGATATAAGTTTGTTAAAATCAGCAGGAAGTTCACCGGAAAGGGAAGATTTCGAAAAACCGGCAATTATCCGGGAAGAGAATAACTGCTCGATAAAAAAACAGTGTTTAGTTTCACGTAATTTGATATTTTTATTAATGAATTTATTAACCTTTGACAAAATAATTATTTACTTATTTCAATCACTTTGTTGCGGGATTTTGTTCCAATTACTATTGAAATATTTCTTTTTTTAACCCCTAAATGGCCGGCTAAAACTTCTTTTAATTGTTTATTAGCTTTGCCATCTTCAGCAGCTGCAGTTAAATAAATTTTATTCGATTCTTTTGATAAAATTACCCTATTTTTTTTAGCTTTGGGAATAACCCGGATCTTAATCTTCATCTTTGATATTTTCGATAGTCCTTAATTGCAGCGAAACATTCTCTATCTTTTGATTTAATTCCTGATACTTTGAACTTGCCGAACGCAGGTGAGTCCCCAGTATATTATAATCTTTAATAAAATCGCCGACATCTTTTTCTAAGCGGCCTAAAATATCATAAATTTGTTTTGCACTTCTTTCAATTTTTAAGGCTCGGAATCCGATGCATAAAGTTTTGAGATAAATATATAAGGTATTGGGGCCGGTAATAAATACCTTTTTACTGCGGGCAAACTCTAGAAGATTAGTATCGGTAACTATAAAGTAGTATACTGATTCAGAGGGAACATACATTAAAGAAAAATCAACTGTACCTTCGTTAGGATAAATGTATTGAGCGGTTTCTGTAATTCTTTTTTTTATGCTTTCCAGACAAATTTTGCGCTTCTGCTTTTTTTCAGATTCTTCTGCTTCTGCATAATTTCTAAAAGTATCTAAAGAAAATTTTGCGTCAATTGGAATTAAAGCATCAGCAAGCTTAACCGCAAAATCAACCCTTTTGCCGTCTTTAAATGTGTGCTGAGTTAGTATAGTCTCACCGGGCAAAACTTCTCGCAATAAGCTTTCTACTAAATCCTCTCCTAAAGTACCTCTTTTTTTTGTCGGGATCAAGATAGTTTGAAATGTTTTAGTAAGACTATGAATTTCTTTACTTTCTTTATCCAGCCCGCCCATTTTTTCATATAATTTCGTTAATTGGGAAAAAATTGAATTAAAAGAATGAAGATAATTAGTTTGGGTTTGATTTAAATCTTTAGAAATTTCTGTTTTTAACAGTTCTAACTTTTTAGATATTTCTTCTTTTTTGTTTTTTCGCAAATAAATTAATAAAATGAATAATATTGCAAGAAGAACTATAAGCAGGATAAAAAGAAGAATAATTTCCATAAATTTTACCTAAGAAGAATCAGGGCTTTTTTATAAATTTTAGCTGCGTCCGGCATCCTGCCTACCCCCACTGCCTGACAAGCTAATTCTCCTTTTTCCGGAGGAAAAATTATGTAATTTTTGATTTTTTTTAAAGAAGATAAATTTTTCTGAATTATAGGATTCTGCCACATATTTTCATTCATCGAAGGTACAAGTAAAACTGATTTGTCAGGATTAAGCGCACAAATAACAGTGGTCAATAAATTATCACAGATA
>CAZFDQ010000279.1:0-5272 GCA_964518205.1 uncultured Pseudomonadota bacterium
CTTTTTGGAATCTACGCTCAAGAGCTGCATCTTTTTCTATGTATTTTTTATATTCAACAACCGTAGTTGCACCTACACAATGTAACATCCCACGAGCAAGAGCGGGCTTTAACAAATTAGAAGCATCAACACCTCCTTCTGCACCTCCAGCACCTACAAGCATATGCAATTCATCTATAAAAAGAATCACATTTCCAGATTCTTTTTCTATAGCTTTTAAAATACCTTTTAATCTACCCTCAAATTCGCCTCTAAATTTAGTTCCTGCAAGTAACGAGCCTAAGTCTAAGGCTAAAATTTTTTTATTTCTTAAACTTTCTGGAATATCTTTATTAACAATTCTTTGAGCTATTCCTTCTACAATGGCTGTTTTTCCAACACCTGGATCTCCAACTAATACTGGATTATTTTTAGTTCTTCTTGAAAGAATTTGAATAACTCTTCTAATTTCTTCATTACGACCAATAACAGCATCCAGCTTACCTTGCTCAGCAAGACTTGTTAAATCCTGACAATATTTTTCTAAAACTTGACGTTGTCCTTCAGCATTTTGATCTTTCACGGTTTCCCCCTGCCTTAAATTATTAATCCAATTCAAAACATTTGAATAAGTAAAATCATTTTGCTGGAAAAAATTCAATATATTTTGAGAAAAGAACTTAGTTTTTGCAAAACTTAATAAACAAACATCTAAACTTATAAAATCATCTTTTAAATTTTTTGCTTCTTGTTCACACACTTGCAAAAATTGTTGTAAAGAATTATCAGGAGATGGCTGTGCACCTTTTATTTTTGATAATTTATCTAAATCATCTAATATCAACTTGCTTAATTCGCTTACATTTATTT
The DNA here is from genome assembly GCA_964518205.1 of uncultured Pseudomonadota bacterium. GTDB lineage: Bacteria > Babelota > Babeliae > Babelales > UASB340 > CAZFDQ01. The sequence goes on from CAZFDQ010000279.1 coordinate 850, forward strand.
TTAAATCCTGATAACAAGAAATACAATAATCAGTTTGTAAAGATTGATATAATAAATGAATAGGCTGAAACGTTGAATATTCATTTTGAATTGCAAAATCAAATGCCTCTTGTAACAAGATAGAAAAAGCTGTGGTAAATTTATCTATATTCATAAAAACCTCCCTTCTAAATCTTTTAATTTTTTACCTTTAAAAGCTAAATGAAATCTGTCCACCAAAAGTATGTGGATTAATTACACGCTTTCCGGTAACTGGTAATTTATAGAAAAAACTTATCTGTGGTTTGAACCAAGAGTTTTTGCATTCATTAAAAAAATCATAATCTAGTTTGAATACAAAATTTTGCATATTCCATTCTTTCAAGCTTTGTGCAGAATTTATTATGTAATAACTAAAATCATTTGATTGCGCTGTTAACCTGTCATCATCATGTTTCATAAATTGGTATGCCGCCATTGTACTTAAACCGCCTAAAATATGTTTAAGCTGCAAAAATAAATTAAATTTATAAGCAACACCAAAACTTTTTGTTGCTCTGCCTTTGTGCAAAAATAGATAATCTGTTTGATTAATATCAGTCATAAGACGACGTTCTCTTGTTTCATCCATTAAAAAAAGCATTTCAAATTCTAAGCCGGCCTTAATTTTATTTACAAAATCAAGGTCAATTCCAGCACCCAAAGGAACACCCCAAGCACCATCATTGCCCATAGGCAAGCTCAAACTTTTATCTTCATCTTTTTCAGCGCCTGTTGGAATAGAAAGGCCAAGCTTTGCAGACAGACGAACATTTTTAAGGTGTTCTTTCATTTGCCTAAAGTCTTTATACCAGCCAAGCATCAAAACAAAGTCAGACAAACCAACTTTATCCCAAGCTTTTAAATCTAAACCACCAAGCTCTTTTGCAACGGTATGAATATCATCGGTTAATAGCTCACGAACCATTCTGTCTGCTTGCAAAACATTTTCTGTCTGATCGTTCCATTTAACATTTTCAACTTTTAACGATTTGATTGGAAGATATGCTGATATGGACCAATTTCCAGAAAGAACTTCGATAGGCAAATCATACTTTCCCCACAAAGTTAAATCCCATTCTTCAAACTTGCCATCAAGGTTAAAATGGCCACGTACACCATCATCTGTTGCTGGAACAAATGGAGATAAAAGTTGATTTGCTAAATTATAAATTTCTGTTCCTCGATTTGCACCCATCAACATTGCTAATGTAGATTCGCTTTCATTATAACGTCGCAACACACCATTTTTGTTTTCGTCATAATCACGACATTTGGACGTTTCTCCGTATTCAAAGTTTGCACCAACTTTAAAATCGGTACCCTTCCATTCGGCTGTACGTAAATTAATATCGTATGGTCTAAAAAAATTTGTTGGCGCATAAGCCTGTGCGACATGTTGAAACAACAAACAAACAATAAATAAAAATCTTTTTAATCTCATTACAAATCCTTTTTAGCAGCAAATAAATTTATTCATTAACTCGAATTCCCCAGTCACCAGGAACAACCCAAGCGCCCGAGGCTGTATTTTGTACCATCACACCAATATTATATGCATTTTCATCTAAATCCAAATCTAAAACATTTTCACCACTTCTAATACTCGACTGAGTTGAAATCATACTAATTCGTTTTAAAAAATCTGTTTTGCCAAAATGTTTTGAAAGCATATGATAACCAAGCGCACCATCGGTTACAAAGTTTGTTCGAAGCTCACCAATGGAATAAAAATAATCAGAACCAGAACTTTCTGGAATTGCAGTTATATTTCCATCAACCACGTTAAATCTATAAATTGCTGCAAGATTTAAAGAAAAGTCTGCAGCCAACGCATAAAGATTTCCATCTGTTGTTGCCCCGCCTTTTGTGCGAGAAATAAAATTAAGATGAACAACAGGACCTGAAAGAAGTTGTTCCCAATAAATTGCGCCAAGGACTGCTTCAATATCATCACCGGAATAAAATAAACCTTCGGTTGTTGCAACTAAAAGTCTTATGTTTGAAGCCGCATAACGATAAACAATCATATCCAAAGGAACGCCTGCGGGAAGTTGAATTTCTTGTTCATCCAAAGCATTACCCCCTGCATCTGTAAACTTGTTTGAATTCATCTGAAATCTATAAAGTTTATCTGCAGTTAATACATATAGACTATCACCTTGTGACACAAGTTTTTTAACGCCAGAAAAACTTCCATCAGCTTTTACAAGTTCTTTGAAGGTGTATTCGCCAACTGTTGCAAAATTAACAGCATCCTGATCTGCCCTTCCATCCCAACCATTTCCATCTGCTTGTCTTAAAACTGCAAGACCATCATAACCTCCAACAAATAACCATCCCTGACATTCTGCTTGTCTTCTTGAAACTTCTGCGCAACAAATTGGCCCAATGTTATCTAAAGCATCGTCTTCAAAGACAAAAACATTGGTTCCTCTTTCAAATGCGTCTTGAGTTGGAGTAAAAACATTTCTTACAGCATCAACTGCACCACTTTGAACCAAAGCAACTTTACCAAAACCAGTTGCTACCATTATTGATTTTTTATTTGCTTCATCTGTTCTTGCCAAAGATGGAGTTTGCTCATCAAAATTAAAAATCTGGTGCACGCCGCCAACTTCTTGCACAAATTCTTTATTCAATAAATCAACAAGGCCATTACCCATCATGCCAGCTTGTGCGCCACCCGCGGGTGCAACACTCTTTCCCCACTGCGTAACTTTTACCGTATTTTTATTTGCAGCATCGTCTTGCGTTAAATACCAATAATTTCCTTGCATATCATCAAAGCCAGCACCATAAACTTTATCTACACTTCCCATCACACGCTGCCAAGCTGTCCAGGCACGAATTTTTCCGTCTGCATCAAAAAGCGCAGTGCTTTTAAATATTCCAGCTTCTTGATCTGCACTACCACTATCTTGCGCAACACAACAAAACACTGAATCTCCAACAACAAACATATCTTGCACTCTTTGAGTTTGTCTAATAGGTAAATTATCAGCATTACCAACCTTAGCAGGAACCTGATTACTTTGCGTCATATCATCTCGCGCAGCAATAATAGCAGATAAATCCGTTCGTTTTGCAATTTTGCCAACGTTAGCTTCTACCGCACCATCACCATCTTCCGTTTTTTGAAGTAAAGGCAATGCATAAACTCTATTTAAAAAATTATCCCCAACAGCAGCACCATTGACAATTAAATATGACTTTCCAGTACTTGTATGCATAGTTCTAATTTTTAAAACGTTGGCGCAAACAAGTGAATCGTTGTTATAATTAAACCCAAAAATAAACTTATTATCATTGAGGGCAAAAAGACTTGGCTCAGTATCAAGATTTACTATCGAATCAAGTACCAACACTCCTGCATCATCAATTCTTCCAATCAACAACGCACAAACCTTGTCTTGCTGGCCATGGCCAAACTGTGTTCTTTGAACACCCTTCAAACCAATATACAAACGCTGCAACGTTGAATCCCAATACATATCACCAACATCAATAAATTTAGCATCTTGATCTCTTGCCACCAAACCACAAGCAGTAAGATTAAGTGCTGTTGCCTGTGCTGCACCCTGCAATTTTTTTTCCTCTTGCTTCACCAACAAAATTCCTGAATACGCTGCACCAAAGTTACCAACATTAGGCTTTACTGCTGCAAAGATTTGCGATTGTGATGCGGCAAGCCCAACAACACCAGCAGTATCAGCACCTGCGGCGTCTTTTAATTGTTCTGTATTTGTTTTAACAGAACCACCGCTTTCAGGATCATCAACAAGGCAAATTAATTTATTTGCATCAAAATCTGTTCCATTAACCTGTGTTGCATTCTCAAGCGTTAAAACAGGATAACGTCCCATCAATGAAAGGTTAGAAACTTTTTTATCATAAATTGGATTATCTTTATTTTCTTCTCCGTTCAACAAAGCTTTTTCTGGTGCAATATCAACAAGTTTTACTTCATTTTCTGATGGTGTTGCACCAAGCTGCACAGCTGCTCGCATCAAAGCAGAAGATTGTGCACCATTAGAATTTGCGCCTAAATAAAAATAGTTTGGAGCATAGAAGGCTGTTTTATTAAATGTTAGACCTCCCGTTGTTGGAACAGCTAAAAATCTTGTTGGATCTTCGGCCAATTCTTGTTTTAAGTACTCTGCATTTTGTTTGCCAAATTTTTTTGTATCTTCTTCAGTTTTTACCATTTCCAAAACATAACCACGTCCAGAAATTGCAGAATTAGTATTTTGAAAAAATAAAAACACGCAAACAACAGACATTAAAAAAGTTTTAAATTTAAGATTCATAGCTCTCCCTATAATTTGAATAAAACTTTGCTTACATGAAACAATATTGTAATGCAATTTAATAAAAGATTGAAGCCCAAAGCTTGCAACCCTTT
>CAZFDQ010000280.1:0-3509 GCA_964518205.1 uncultured Pseudomonadota bacterium
TTTTCGAAAAACAAGGGTAGAAGAAACATTTCTCGGAATTATAGAAGATTATATTAAGTTAATATTTAATGTTGTTAATAGTAAGCTCTACTTTATAAACCAAAATAATTATCCATTTCCTGATTAGCCTGTTTAAGTAGTTTTTTCTTTTCATCTTTTAATTCAAATGCTTCTTTTATCAATTTTGTAATTTCATTGATTGAATTTTTATCCAAAATTGGGATATCAATTTCTTTTAATCTTTCTTCTCTCAAATGAGGTATGGTCGAAGCAATTACAGTTCTTCTTATTGCGGGATAAAAACCTGTTTCTTTTAAAGACATTACCAAGAATAAATATTCTTGTGTTAAGCTATATTTCTTTGCTTCGGTTTTTAGCCTTAATCTTGTTATACCCGATGCAATAATTGCTTTGTCATTTTTTGTAATAATTCCCGTCATTCCAATTTTTCCATCTTTTGTAAAAAGCACATCCCCCACCTTAATATCTTGTTTTAATTCTTGATAAATTTCTTCTGGAATATAAAAGTCAGGGAATCGATCCATTTCATAATTTACAAGATCGGAAGTTCTAATAAATGGTACATCACTATTTTTTTTGCCCAAGTATTTGTTGTAATTATCGCTTCCAACTTCATCACCTTTTTTAACTGTGGCAATTACACCAAGCGGGATGTTCTGCCATTTTTTTTGAATGGCTTTTAAAATATTTACATAAAGCGGAAAGGAATATATAGGCGTCCAAAGGTCAGCTTCAGAAAAATCTGAAAGATTAACCGAATAAAACTTTACTTTTTCAATTTTTAAAAAATCAATATTTAGTTTTTTATAGAAAAGACTCGTAGCCTTGTCAATAAGTAAATAACATCCTTGGTCTAATTCAATAGCTTTTTTGTATTTATAAGCAATCCTTTCTTGAAAAGATTTTTTAGGAATAATAATTCTTATATTTTTTATTTTAGGGTAAGTAATAATGCTATGAATATTCCCAGTAAATAAAGCTGATATTTGTTTTTTTGTAATGTTACTATTCAAATAAACGGTTAAATAATAAGGATCAATAAAATTAGTATCAATTTCAATTTTTACAACATTTTGATTTATATTAGCTTCGCCAAGATTTTCAGGCACAATCGCAGTTGAGCCCAGGTGTCCAATGGTTGTAAAAAGAATATCTAGTGGTTTTAAAGCAGATCTCTTTTGCTGTTTATGTTTTTCTTCAGTAATATAAAACCCATCAAAAAGATTTATCGAAAAATCTTTAACAGCTGAATTTTTAATAAATCTAATGCCTTTTTCAACAAAAACTTGTCCTGCGTGTTCGCCATCAGTAATTTTTCTTATTATTTTTTTATCTCCAAGTTTTAATATTTGATATTTTGGAGATTTTTCATAATCATCAAATTTATTAAAAAGAGCATGAAATCTTGGTTCAAACCTATCACTATTTATAATATTTTGAATTTGTGTATTCGTTGCTCTAATTGCCATATCCACACACCTTAGAAGTTAAACTTATTTTCTTTAGCCCATTTTCTGAATTCAACAGGTATTCTTAAGATATCATCATCTTCTTTAGGGTTTCCTCTTCTATCGTGCCCACAGGTTTCAGAAATCGCCATAAAAACAGAATAATCTTTTGGTATTTTACTTTCCTTTAGTTTTTGTAAAACCAAAATGCTTGTTTTTGTTGAAGTATTAGGCATAAATGTTTCGATAGGCACATCAATAACCGCAATCAACCTTGCTTGCTTCAATAAGTATTTTCTTATATATGCAAGTTGATTATTCCCATAAATACCGTCAGGTAAAACTATAGCCATTCTTCCGCCATTCTTAAGAAATTGCAAACATCTTTCAATAAAAAGAATTTGAGGGGCTTCCTTATCTTTTAGTTTATCTTTCTCCCATTCTCCCGTTTTTTTGTCTTTTTTCCACTTATGTCCGAGCTCAAATTGCTTTAACTTATCTTCGCCACGAACAGGAATTTTTGAACCAAACGGAGGATTAGTTAAAAGCACACTAAAATCTCCTAAGTGTATTTTTGTTTTGGTCATCGTCCCCCAAATTTCAGGGTTTTCAAGACTGTCTTCGCAAAAAATACCACTTTTACCATCACCAATTATAGCCATATAGGCCTTAGCAACCTTAGATAAGAAATAATCTTTATCAATACCTCTTATTTTATTTAAAGCAACTTCCATTTTTTCCTCCCGGAGATTGCTTTTGTTCCAATGATATTTTTCTCCTTCTATGTCGAGCTTTCGCCAAACATGTCTTAAAGCTTCAATTAAAAACCCTCCACTCCCACAAGCTGGATCAATAATCAAATCTTCATCGCTTGGGTCTAAAATATCAACCATCATCTTTATAACGTTCCTTGGCGTAAAAAATTGGCCCTGCCCGCCTTTTAGGGCGTGCCCAATAAATGTTTCAAAGGCGTCTGCAATTGAATCTCTTTCTGCTTCAATAAGGCAATAATTTTGAAGTTCACCAATAACATAAACTACAGAATGATTATCCAACGTTATGTTATCGCTCTCATCTAAAACTTCTTTGTATTTTCTTTTTACTTTTTCAAAAAGGTCTAAGATTCTTTCTTTAACTTCTTTTGCTTCTTCGTTCACACCTGCTCTAAAAGTAACAATGTCGTTTGGTTCGGTAAATCTTTCATCATAAATTTTACAAAAAATCACATTTATAAGCTGTTGGGCTAAAACCTCGTCTCTTGTTACTCCGACAGTGTTTGCAGCTAAATGATTCCTAATAGCTTTGAATGTAGCTTTTAAATTGTGTGTAGGCCGAAGGTCGCGTCTTTTAAACTTTCCAATATCCTCTACTCTTTGCCCAAATTGAGGTATGTTGGGAATTTCCTCAAAAAAAATTTCGCCTTCTTTTTCAATTTTTCTTAAAAAAAGGCGTTCATCACCATTAAACCAAACACCTAAATAGGCCTTAGAAAAATGAAGATAGTCTTCTAATTGTTTTTTCCCGTCTTTTCTATTTTTTTTCTTGCACTCAACAATAATGTATTCCGTGTCAAAAATTCTATTGCTTGAGGTAAAAACAGCAATGTCGACAGGAAACTCTTTGCCTCCAGAAGGTCTTTGTTTTACCCTATATTGTGGTTTTGTTTGTATATGATTCTTGGGATAACCATAGTCCTCCACTAGCTGCTTTGAAAAAACCTGAACTGCTTCTATCTCTTCTGGAGCAGCCTTTAACCTAATACCTGAAATGTAATCAGCAATATATCCGTCTTCGTCAATTTTATTGTTCATATGTTTGTTTTTTTAATATCTAGATTTATATTATGTTCTCGTGCTTTAGTTTTAATCACTGTTGTAAAAAGTGCTGCTTTGCTTTTTTTTATCTTGCCGGTTAAAAATGTGTCTTTTACTTCACTTAAAGATTGGTATATTAAATTTTCCGGCATAATGTCTACAACCTTTCTAAAAAAACCTAATGAGTGATCGTCTTCTAATTGTTCCGCTACATATGAAGCAAGAT
>CAZFDQ010000281.1:0-2965 GCA_964518205.1 uncultured Pseudomonadota bacterium
TCGCGTTATCGTGAAAAGAGTTTTACGTCAATATGGTTATCCGCCTGACAAACAAAAACTGGCAACAGAAAATATTTTAAAGCAAGCTGAGCTTTTTGCGAATGAATGGAGTTCTTAAAAAAAATATAGTTACTTTTTTTAAACGAGTGGCTTGTCATTAAAGAATTAATAGTAATTTGTTATTCACTTCCATATAATTTACAATATATTTATACTAATATTTAATTAATTTTCAATATATGAAAAGATTAGAGGAGTAGAAATTCAGGATAAATTTTTAACTCCTGTTAATGAAGATAAATCCTTGTATGTTTAAAAAAGTATCAAAATTAGAAAAATTTGGGATATTTCGTAATTTTACGTGGGATAACACTACTCCTGACTTCTCCAGATTTAATCTGATTTTTGGTTGGAATAAAAGCGGAAAAACCACTTTCTCTAGGGCATTTGTTGCTTGTGAAAAAAAGACAACAGATTTTAAAAATTATCCAAGAGATAAAGATGGAAACATAATTGGTAAATTTGAGATAAAGACAGAAAAAGGAACAGTAATTAGTCATTCAAATTGCCAAAGAGGATCAAAACAAATCAGAGTTTTCAACAAAGACTTTATTGAGGATAATGTCTCATTTGATCCCACAAATCCAAGTAATCCGATTGTCTATGTTAGTGAAGAAGATATTGAAAGCAACAAAAGGCTAAAAGAACTTCAAGGGAAAATAACCCCTTTGGCAGAAAAGTACGAATCTACCCATAAGGATCGCCAAAGGTACGAGAAGGTGGAAGATAACTTTAGAAAATCAATTGCACTCAATATAAAAAACATCATTGGTAATTTGAAGATTAATGATAAATATCGAGATTACGATAAAGGAAGTGTTAAAACGGTAATTGAAGAAATTGGAACTGAGAATTTCTCCAAGATTTCTGGCGATGATTTTGAAAAGAAAAAAAAGCTCATTAGTAGTGAGCCATTAAATAATCAAGCTTTATTTCCTAAATATGATTTTTCTTTCTCTTATAACGGAAAAAATTTGAATAGCTTCTCAGAAGTATTTAATGAGATCAAAAAACTTCTCAAGCGAAAAGTCATTGCGGAAACGATAGACCGCCTTAAAATTGATCCAGAATTGAATAAATGGGCACAACAAGGATTTGAACTTCACAAAACAAAAGATGAAAAAGAAAGATGCCTATTTTGCCAGAGCAGATTTTCGGCAGGATTCCTTAATTCTCTATCAAAACATTTCAGTAATGATTACGAAAAATTACAAAGCGACATCAATTCCTTTATTAAGTGCTTGGAAATTTTAAAGCATGATGAAGTCACAGAGGAGAATCAAAATCTCTATGCTGATTTACAACATGAATATAAAAATCAGGCAAAAGAATTAAATGAAATTTTAGATGATTTATCAACTTGGGTGGATGAAGCTGTAAAGAAATTAAAAGATAAACACGATAATCCACTTTTAGAAATAAGTGATCCTCAACCTCCCAAGAAATTTTCAGATCTTTTTGACAAGAAGGTCGAAGATATAAATGCTATTATAAAAGCACATAACACTAAAGTTGAAAATCATGAGCAGGAAGTCATACAGGCAAAAGAAGAATTAGAAAAACACCTTATTGCAACCGCAATAGATGAACAGGATTATTTAAAGATTAAGTCAGAATTTGATAAAAGCATTGAAGCAGAAAAAGAAGCAAAAAAGGAAGTTGATGAGAATGACAAAGAAATTTCTAAGCTTGAAAAAGAAACTTCCAATATTGGCAAGGCGCTACAAAAAATAAACAAGCATTTAGAGGAGTTTTTTGGCAGAAAAGAAATTTTACTTGAGCTGGATAATCTAAAAAAGGGCTATATTATCAAACGTGATGGTGATGTAGCTAATAATCTTAGTGAAGGAGAAAAAAACGCCATTGCTTTTTCATATTTTATAGTCAAAACACAAGAAAAAGGATTCAAGATTAAAGAAGGAATAATTATTATTGATGATCCAGTTTCTAGTTTTGACTCCAATTTTATTTACCATTGCTTTTCACTTATAAAAAACCATTTCAAAGATGCTGAGCAATTAATCATTTCCACACATAACTTTGAATTTTTTAATCTCATTAAAAATTGGTTTGGGCAGAAAAATCGTAAGGTCGACAGTGATAATAAAAAAATTGTAAAAGAGTCTGATAAAAAACCAATCCCGTGTGAATTTTTCATGGTTGAAAATATCATCGAAAATGGTAAGCGGTGTGATTCTATTATTCCTCTTGAAGAAACCTTGCAAAAATTCAAATCAGAATATCATTTCTTATTTTCAAGATTAAATAAGTTTATTACTGATGGAGCACCTAACTATGCCGATTTTTATATTATTGGAAATATTGCCAGACGTTTTTTAGAGATCTATATAAATTTCAAAATTCCGACGACCGGAGATTTAAAAAGCAGAATTGATCAACTTGAGACAAAAACAGTAAGTGAAACTGAAAAAGATAAAGTTTACAAGCTTATTCAGGAATTTTCACATGGGTTTGATCCATCAAGCACAATTGAACATAAAGACAAAAGTGAAATACAAAATGGAATTAGAGTTCTTATGAAAATTGTTGAAGAATCGGATAGGAAGCATTTTGAATCTTTACAAAATAATCTATAACCACCCTCCTGGTCTTAAATTCAATAAAGGTAAATCTTTAAAGGGGCAAATGATTTATTATCAAGGATTATATTTCACCTTACAAAATACAAACTGAAAGATCAGCAAAAAAGGATCGTGGAAGGACGGGGCGGAATTCCCCCCGGACCCCCTTTCCACCCGTCTGCATTTGGGAACAGGTACAGGAAAAGCATATAAAAAAATCAGGAAATATAGTGATGGTCTTCCGGTTTTTATCAGCAATTGTAAAATCCGGATGGAATTGTTTTTTAAGGGTTTAAAAATCCGGTTGCGGGTTTTCTTCAAAG
>CAZFDQ010000282.1:0-2778 GCA_964518205.1 uncultured Pseudomonadota bacterium
TAAAACATCAGCTAAAAGAAATATTTTCTTTATTGGATAAGAAAAAATGTGAAAAAAGAATCTTTCAAGAGATTAAAGACTCCTTTACTGTGAATGGCAAACTTATGTTTGCCGGTGAATTATTACACATTGCTTACAAAAAGTTTACTAACAGAACGGCTCTTATTGGCGCAGACCGAACAATCGACTATAAAGAGTTTTATTTTCGTTCTGTTCAATTGAGCCTCAAGTTAAAAGAACAAAACGTTGCCCCACATGACAGGGTGATGATAATATACGAAAACTCTATAGAATTTTATATTGCATATTTTGCCGCATGGCAGGTTGGAGCTGTTGCTGTACCGGTTAATATTTTTTTGCATGAGCGTGAGCTGGCACATATCATAAAAGATTGTATTCCTTCAGTGATTATTGCTTCTGATGCACTTGAACATAGTTTGAATAACTTGGTTAAAGATAAGCTACTTGATGATTTGCCTACAGTTTTAAATTCAAAAGTTTTTGACTGGCAAACTCCAGTTCCTGAACGTGTTGAAAATGTTTATCCTGATTTTGAAATAGAAACATTAAACCCGGATGATTTGTGCCTTTTACTTTATACTTCTGGCACAACGGGTTTGCCAAAAGGTGTAATGCTTTCTTCGCGAAATATTTTAACAAATGCAATGCAGGCGTATGCACGACTTGCTATTGCAGGAAAAAGAGAATGCGAAAGGTTTTTTTCGGTTTTACCACTTTTTCATTCATTTGCACAAAACACCTGCATTTGGCTTCCTCTCATGACAGGTTCAGATGTCATTATTGTTTCTAGAATTGATAGAAAATTTATTTTGGAGGGGCTGCATAAAAAACCAACATTATTTTTTGGTTTTCCAGCTTTGTATGGTTTATTATGTTTGTTGCGTAATGCTCCTTTAGATTCAATAAGGCTGTTTATTTCTGGTGCAGATATGTTGCCCGATAAAATTCGTTCAGCTTTTGCAACAATTTATGGCAGAAAAATATGCTCTGGATATGGCCTTACAGAAGCTTCTCCAGTTGTTGCTGTAAATATCGAAAATCCACGCAAGGCAACACAGGTTGTGGGTCCGGCTGTTGTAGGATTGGAATGCGATATTCGAAACGAAGATGGCAAATCTTTGAGTGTTGGTTCTGTTGGAACTTTATGGATTCGTGGTGATAATATTATGCAGGGTTATTACAATGCGCCTGGAGCCACAGCCAAAATTTTGCAAAATGGTTGGCTTAATACTGGAGATTTGGCTTCAATGGACAAAGAGGGTAACCTGGCAATAATTGGTAGAAGTAAAGATTTAATTATTCATAAAGGTTTTAATATTTATCCTCCAGAGATAGAAAATATTTTGTTATCCCATCCTGCAGTTTATAAAGCTGCTGTTATTGGAAAAGAGGAATCTTTTTCTGGTGAAATTCCAGTCGCTTTTGTGGCTGTAAAGTCTGCTGAGTATGATATTGAAAAAAGTTTACGAGAACTTTGTTCAAACAACTTAGCTTCATACAAAATTCCGAAAAAATTTGTTTGTATGGAAGATTTGCCTATGAATGCAACTGGAAAGGTTGATAAAAAACAGTTGCAAGTTTAGTTGAGGTTAATTTAATATTATGTCAATAATTTATATAGAATTAATATTATTTATTTGCGCATTATTTTTTGCAGGATTATTTGCATTCTTAGAAACAGCTTTTACGGCCCTTCGTTTATTTAAGATTAAAGAATTAAAATCTGGTTTTGTGCGATACAAAAATTTATTTGCATCATGGGAAAGAAATCCGCAACGCATTTTAATTACAATTTTAATTGCCAACAACTTTGCCCACGTTTTATGCTCTGTTTTGATTGCAGAGATTATGGAGCGTTTATTTGGTGGAATTGGTTTGATTATTGGTGTTGGTATTGCAACTGTTACCATTTTAATTTTTGGTGAAATAATTCCAAAAACTCTAGCAAAAACACATCACGAAAAATTATTTAAAGCCTTTTTGTGGTTGATTAATATTTTGTTTGTTGTGCTACATCCGGTTGTTACATTTTTACTCGGACTTGCAAGCTTTTTCTTTAAAAAGCTGGGCAGGGGGCATATCCTAGAAAAAGAACCGGAGGAAGTTACAGAAAAAGAGATTGAGTTTTTGATTGATTATAGTGACGAAAAAGGTTTAATGGAGGCCGAAAAGTCGGAAATGTTGCAAAATGTTTTTGGTTTAGGCCAAACGCTTGTTAATGAGATTATGATTCCAAAAATCGATATGGTGCTTTTGGATGTAAGGTGTAGTTTGCAAGAAGCAATGACTTTACATACTAAATCTCGTTATTCAAGACTACCTGTTTATCAGGATAAAGAAGATAATGTTATTGGTATAATTTATCAAAAAGATATCTTTGACGTTATTGCTAAGAATCAGAAAAAGACAATCAAAGAGCTTGTTCGTCCAATTTTATTTGTTCCCGAAACCAAAAAGATCAACCAGCTTTTAAGCGAATTTTTGCAAAAAAGAATGCATATGGCTGTTTTGATTGATGAATATGGAAGCGTTGTTGGCCTTGTAACTTTAGAAGATGTTTTAGAAGAAATTGTTGGTGAAATTCGAGACGAACACGAAAGTATCAGCTCTGAAGTTGTTCCTCTTGAGCGTGGTGGCTGGCTTATTGATGCTAAGATTCCTCTAGAAAAACTTGATGACCTATTAGAAATCAATTTTGATGTAGAAGATTCTGTTACCTTGGGTGGTTTTTTGGCGGAAAAGCTGCAGCATTTGCCT
>CAZFDQ010000283.1:0-1832 GCA_964518205.1 uncultured Pseudomonadota bacterium
ATTAATATTCGAAAAACTTGGCCACAGTTCCAATGCTGTTACCAAAAGATACATCGGCATCAGCCAGGAAGAGATTAATAATATAGAAAAGAAAGTTTGCTTGTAATAATATATTTTCTTAATAAAAGGATTTAAAATGTTAATAAAGATAACAAACTGGGTATATTGGGATCTTTTCAGTACTTTATTGTCAATGTTTATTGGAGTGTTCTTTACTTGGCTTTTTGCAAAACATTATTATAGCAAGGCAAACGAATACTTCAGAAGATTAAATGCAATATATAGTAGAACATTGAGTGAAATAAATAAAAACAAATTTGAAATAATCCATGATGAAAAAGGGATGCCAGCAAGAATTGTTTTTCTTTCAGGAAAAGCAAATGGAAAAACAAGTACAAGGGCAAAATTAAATGTAGTAAAAAATAAGATAGCAAACAAAGATAGTTAGTACTACATTTAAATATGTTTTTCAAAAAATATAAAAAGGGATATGATATAACATGACAACAATACAAATAAAAAATAAATCACCAAAACAAATTTTAAGTTTATTTAAAGAAAAAAATATAGATGAAGAGTGGACTTTTGCTGAATGCAAACCATCTGATACAGGAAAATGGTCACATAGTTATCATCGTTATCCTGCAAAATTTATTCCCCAATTAGTTGAAAAATTAATCGATGAATATATAAATGATAAAGAAGCACACATAAGTGATCCATTTATGGGGTGCGGAACTACTATTGTTACGGCTATCTCTAGGGGATTCAGAAGCAGTGGAACTGATATCAATAGGATATCTTCTCTTATAACCAAAGTAAAGTCCACACCAATAGAGCCTGATTACCTTGGTGATAAAGTTAAAAATTTATTAGATAGCCTGGAATTTTTAAATTCTTCTCGAAACGAAAAGTTGTTTTCTAATGCAAACCTAACACCTTTATTTCCAATAAAACACCTAGATAGAATAAATTATTGGTTTAATGAACAAAATAGAGATGAATTGGGAATAATATTAAGAGCGATTTATAATGAGAGTGATAAAACAATACAAAATTTCTTCCTTGTAGCTTTTAGTCACATTTTAAAAAATTGTTCTAACTGGCTGCAGGCAAGTACAAAACCTACAAGGGATTTTAAGAAAAATCCTGCAAAGCCTTTTCTTGTTTTTAAAAGACACTTAAAAAAAATGCAAAGAGGTAATAAAAATTTTTATCAAATAGTGTCACAAAAAGTAAAAGATAATATAGACAACTATTTGAATATCAAAATACAAGACGCAAAGTTTCAACCTGCATGTGATAATGACGTAGATTTAATAGTTAGTTCAAGTCCTTATGTTACGAGTTATGAATATGCAGATTTACACCAACTTTCCACAATATGGCTTGATTTCACTGATAATTTAACTGAGTATAGAAAAGAATTTATCGGCTCTGCTTATAAGTATAGAAATGGCAATAACTTAAAAAGCGTTATAGCAAACAAAATAGTAAATAATATGCAAGAAAAAAATTGTAAAGTAGCAGAGGAAATTAAAACTTTCTTTGTTGATATGCAAGAAGTATTTAATGAAAGCTACCGTATTTTAAAAAGCGGAGGAAGGTGCTGCTATGTAATTGGTAACACCTCTTTAAAAGGCGTAAATATTTTAAATGCTGAAGTATTTGCAGAAAGCCTACAATATTCAGGTTTTGTTCTAGATAGAATAATCAAAAGACAAATACCATCAAAAATATTGCCTCAAAAAAGAGATCAAAAAACAGGAAGGTTTGCCAGTAACCACCAAGCAAACTCAGAGGCTTACCCAATAGAATATATCGTAATAGGC
>CAZFDQ010000284.1:0-3133 GCA_964518205.1 uncultured Pseudomonadota bacterium
ATATCCCTTGGAATATGGCAAATTTAATATATCTCCATAAACTATTTTTAAATCTGGATGCTCTTGATTTAAAAAACTTACAACGTCTTTATTAAGTTCAATTCCATAAGCATTCTTAAATCCGTTATCTGATAAATATTTAACAACAATACCTAAGCCACAACCAGCCTCTAAAACTTTTAAATCTTTATCCTTTATATATTTTAAGGATAAAACTACCTATTCACGAGCTCCACAGGTTTTTAAACGTAAATCGAATTCCTCTATATTCCAGGGAAACATAAAGCTTTTTTGCTTATGAACATTCTTCATTAATAAACACCTCTAAAACTTAATTTTTATAAAGAGAACTATTTTATTATGCTTTCATATTCAACTCTAGGAAAAACATCTAATAACCCCCCCGCAGTAGCATTATATATCTTGATTCCTTTACTATCACAAAATCTTTTTATTTTTTTATACTGATTCCATATTTGAGCAGACATTTGTAAAATCCATTCAAAATCTCGTATCTGATACATTTTATTCGTGCCCCTTTTATTAAAAACACCCTCTGCTACCCCATAAAAATAATGGCTTTCATTTTCTATGTATTCCATGATCCAATCATGATCTAAGCCTAATAAATAAATTTCTTTAAAACCCATATATATTGCTATAAGCAAGGCCTGTATCGCCACATTTGCAACATAAAAAGTTGGTACAGACAAATCAACACCATCAACAAAAATCAAATCCAATTTTTTAGAATAATCTACATAAATAACTTTATGCTTCCGAAATAAACCATGTGTATTAATAAAATTAAAATCAGCTCGATGAGTAAAAAAATAACTATGCCCAATATTATTTTCTATTTCTTTATAAAACCCCAAACAAAGCTCTTTTGATAAAGAAGGATGATTAATATGTCCACTATAAATATGATATTTTGGCTTTATAGCAGAATAAAGCTTATGTAAATAAAACAAATTTAAAGATAAACATGTTTCATTTTTCAAAAAAGAAAGATCCTGATTTCTGATAGATTTACCCGTACCTAAAACAAATCCCCTCTGACCTTTATGAACATCTTTAAACTCTGAATTTTTACTCAACAAATTATCCAAGCTTTTATTTTCAAAAAATGAATATCTTCTACTCAATTTGCCACTTAGTTGGTAAAAACCATAAGGCAAACACCATTTACCTACTTTTTTTAACGATTCTTTGCTAAAAAACATACTATCCTAAATAAAATATCAGTTTAAAACTTTTATCAATTCTTGTTTCATCACTTTTGAAAAGTTTTCTCTAGAATATTCTCGTAAAGCAAAATCTTGAGTTTTTGATATTTGATTTATTATAGAGCAATCATCCAAATTATATGCATAAAAAACCGCTTTTTCTATCTCCTCTATACTGCAAGTTTCTAAAAAAACTCCGCATTTTTTAGGCAAACAAACATCAGTTTCCCTACTAATTACAGGAAACAAACCCAATTGCAAACAAGTAACAACAGAAGGAGACATCCCTTCACTACATGGAGGAGCAATAAAACAAAAACACTTACTTATTATATTCCAAAACTTTTCACTACTTGGCTTCAAGCCACCATGAACCTTTATGTTAGGCATTTCACTCAATTCTTTTTGATAAATTTTACAAAAATCTTTTTCGCTATCAACAAAACCCACAACATTTAAAACTAAATCTTTGTTTTTAGCAAAAACTTCTAAAACCAAATCAAGCCCTTTATGAATTAAGCCTGGTCCAAAAAACCATAAAAATTCCTTTTCTTTTGGCACAAACTCTAACTGCTTTTTTGTCCTATTCAAAAAAGCACCCGAAACTGGAACTTTTACAATTTTATTTTGAAACTTGAAAGGAAAAGTTGATAATGTAAAATCATTACCTATCAACAAACACTTATCAATATGATTCAAAACATTATCAGCCAATTCTTTTGGGGCTGCTAACCGCCTTGGTTCACAAATACAATTCCTTCTTTTTTCAAGATCATTTACTCGTTAAACACCTACCTCATTCCTAAAACCTGCATAAGCTCCAGTGCTGTGGAGAATTTTTAATGTTTTGGATTTCAAAAAAGGTAATATCTTAGAAAAATTTCCACCTATACAAAAAAAACACATCATATAACCTTTCTGGATAAAATAAATCATCATGATTTATTGCATCTACAACATAACCTAAATCATTAAAAATCTTCACTATTTCTTTGCTTTCCCAAGCATTACTATGCCATTTAAATCTCTCATCCGCACTATTCCAAATTAAAGGGTCGGCTAAATAACTAAATAAAATATGTCCCTTAATATCTTTATTCTTAGGGTAAAAAGTTAAAGGAACGTCCCTCTTGCTTTTGATTTTATTAAATAAAACAATATCATAACCAAACATATTAAAAATTTTTTTTATGCTTTTTTTTAACATACAGTCCCTGCTTAATTCTGATTAAAATTTTTTTTATTTTAAAATTACTTAATTTGCTGTTTTTAAAAGTATTCCCAACGTAATTTAATTACTTATTCCGGGAAAGAGTCAAAAACTTTATTATTATTATTAAATTTTTGTTTAAGTATTTCATATTTTAGTTCAGCAATAACCCAATCTTCTGGATTATCAATATCTTGCACTTCCATCTCTGGAAGGACCAAAGGAATAGTCTTTGAAAGCAGTAATTTTTTTTGAGCAAAAAAATTTTCTGTTTTAAACCAATAAAACTGACCACTATCATGATAAGCTGGAATTAAATCTTGAGAACGTTTTTTTAAATTTTCTGGCCATATCATGGTCAAATAATCTTTTTCTATTTTTAAAGACCTTTGAACCGGGCAACTAAATTTAACAACAGGAACAACAGAATCCGCTCCAGAATTTTTTAAAAGATCAAAAGCATCCACCAATCTTTCTGAAGATATAAATGGTGCTGTCGGGTAAATACAACAACAATATTCAAAAACTTCACCCTGTTTTTTATATTCATTTAAGACTTCTAATATAACATCTGCTGTAGAAGAAAAATCATCTGAATTTTCTTTTGACCTAAAAAACGGAACTTTCGCCCCCGACAAGATAGCAACTTCCGCAATCTCTTTATCTTCAGTTGAAACCATCACTTCATCAAAAC
>CAZFDQ010000285.1:0-2392 GCA_964518205.1 uncultured Pseudomonadota bacterium
TTCCAAATGAAATAATGCGCGAGCGGTTTTTTTATTTTGAAAAGCAAGTTTGCAATGAACGTTTTTTATGCACAAAGCCAGGTTTTATTGCGCATAAAATCTAGCGGCACTTTTAACTTTTCTATCGTATTGAACATTGTATCACAATAACATTTTGAATAACTCTTTTTCAAAAGACATCTTTTGAGCGTGGTGTTCTTCCTGCTTTGCTATGTAGCTTTTTAATCTAGGCAAAGAAGTTGTATCCACAGTAAAAACACTATAACCACCCTGCCACGCAAAACAGTTACAAAAATTTTTTCGAACAAATTTTGAAGAAGAAGATTTGATCTTGCAAACAATATCTGAAATATTATCTTTTGGTGTAATTTGAATGAGAATGTGAATATGGTCTGCCGTTCCACCAACAGACAATAAATGCCAACCATTTTCAGAAATCGCCCGTCCAATATATTTGTATAATTTTTCTTTAAACTCACTTTTTATAAAAGCTTCACAATTCTTTGTTCCCCAAACTAAATGATAATAAATACTTGAATAAACATGATGCACCATAATACATTCCCCAAATTATAATCAATATCGTCATTAAGGTGCCTACTATATCAAAAAAACACACTATTTAAAACCAGAAGCATGGCATTTGCCATGCTATTCTGAGGTAGCCCAATGCAAGCGTGCCCGTCATTTCCAAATGAAATGACGGGCCGCGCTGCTTTGGAAAAAAACAAAAAACTTGATCTAAGAATTACCTTGTTATAAATTCAGAATTGTTTAATGAAGCAAATAAGAATGGATCCTGAAATGAATTCAGGATGACGACGGATTGTGTTCAATGCGCAAAAACAATATGCATTGTCATCCTGAATTCATTTCAGGATCCACAACAATAATATAAGGAAAAAATGAAACACGCCTATCCAGAAATTAAAGCCAATTTTATTATCGATGAAAAAGGCAAAAAAAAATCTGTAATTCTTGATATCAAACAATTTAATGACCTTCTAGAAACACTCCAAGATTATTACGAGATTGCCCATGCGGCACTAGAAAAAGATCCAGATTTAGAAAATGCAATAAGCTTAGAAGATTTAAAAAAACAAATTCTTAAAAACACCCATTAAAATATGTCTATTTTTAAACCATTTTATATTGTTAAATTTTCTAACGCCGCATCTAAATACATCGATAAATTAAATCCAAAAATATCATCCCAAATTTTTTCCAAATTAGAAGAACTAGCCACAGGCTCTAAAAATCTTAATATTATAAAACTGGCAGGGTTTAGAAATCTTTATAGACTTCGCAGTGGCAAATACCGAATTATTTATCAGATAAGAGAAAAACATTTAATCATATATGTTGTTGCAGTAGGGGACCGGAAAAATATTTATAACGTTCTTAAAAATTTACTTGTAAATACATCGTTGCTATAAAAAACAAAAAACTTGATCTAAAACTTGCTTTGTTATAAATTCAAAATTGTTTAATGAAGCAAATAAGAATGGATCCTGAAATGAATTCAGGATGACGACGGATTGTGTCATCCTGAACCATGTGCTAAATTTATTTAGGATGCACAGTAATAATGTTATTAAGTGGAAGCCGTTTAAACAAAAAAAGCTTGCGAAAGCAAGCGACATTGAGTTAGCCCATTGCGCAGCATGCGCCTGAAAGGTGCTGCAAGCTATGGGCAGGATAAGAAAGGAGATAGATGAGAAAGTTTTTATATGGTTCGTTGTTATGTTTGATATTTATATCAAGCGCAAATTCCAAAACATTTCAAAACCACACATTCTTGGCATCACGCCCACAAGGTGTAAATCTTCCGCTGCAAATGAGCAGCTGGCACCACCACCTAGATCGTAACGAAAATGAAAAAAGATCACACTTTCAAAAAACATTTTTTCACTCCGCTGCAATTAAGGGCGCCGACCTTGGTAAATATTTTGGCGTAGGTAATGGAAAGAACTATTTTACAGTTGGCGCAGAAAACACAGATGATATCGTAAATAATTACTTGGTTCATAAATACGATTATGCTAATACTGCAAATACAGCAGCAGGCACAATCACATTCAATCCAAAACAAGAAGTCTACGGCCTTCGTCTTGATTTTTTAACATACTTTAATCATCCACTAAAAAAGATGTTTTTAAAAGCCAGTGCACCAATCGTTCATGTTGAAAACGATCTTCACGTAAAGTTTGAAAACTTAGATGAAAACAACTATTTAGATGATTTTTTTAGAGGTAGTTTAACTCAAGAAAACGAAAACGCACAAGACGCATTAACCAATGCAAAATTTTCTGGCCGCAGAAGTTCTAGCGGTGTTGCAGACATCGACCTTGCACTCGGTTACAGATTCTTTGAAAACGATAAACATCATCTT
>CAZFDQ010000286.1:0-3775 GCA_964518205.1 uncultured Pseudomonadota bacterium
AATTCCGCGTCTGCCATAAGCTAGATGTGGTGGAATAATAAGTCTTCTTTTTTCTCCAACTTTCATTTCCAGTAAACCTTGATCCCAACCTTGTATTACCCTTCTCATTCCAACAGTAAACTCGAATGGTTGGTTGCGGTCGATGCTGCTGTCAAATTTTTTGCCAGGTTTTCCATCTTTAGATAACCATCCTGTATAATGAACTTTTACGGTTTGACCTCTTTTTGGTTTTGGAGCTTTAGATTTGGATTCTTGCAACATTTCAGATTGAAGATCGTGCTTGTTTTTAGTGGTTTTTAAGATTTCTGTTTTTTCTATTTCTTTTCTTTTTTCTTTTTCTTTTGTTTCATCTTTTTTATTCCAGCAGGAGGGAAGAGTTAACAAAAGCGCACAGCCAGCTAGGTAAACCATGATATTTTTTTTCATAAGAATCTCCTTTTTATAAAAAAATTAACAAGCCTAGTTTTATTTTTAGTATTCTTTGTATTTTAAATCAAGTTGAGTTTTTTGGATACAAAAGATTAATATCTTGTTAGAGCAAAGTGATAATTTCCTGTTGTGGCATAATAGTTGGGTTAAAAAGACTCAATAACCAAAATGCCAAACAACAGGAAATTCTATGGAAAAGTTTATTATGAGTAGGAAAGAAAGACAACAAATACCTGTTTTTGAGAAGCTTTTATAAAATTTGCAAAGACTATGCATTATCATACTGATTACTGCTACAATATGTGATGCCAAAATCAGACTGGTAACAATATCTGAAATGCAGCTCCAGTCTCATTTAAATTTGGAAGTAGTTTTATATTTCCACCAATATTTGTAATTGTATCGTGAACTATTGCAAGACCAAGTCCCATATTCTTTTTTTCACTTGAAACATAAGGCATGAATAGTTTATTTTTTACTTTTGCAGGAATGCCTGGTCCATTGTCTGAAATTATTAGTTCAATTTGATTTCTTGTGGTTTTAAAATCTGTTTTTATTTTGATAATTTTTTTGTATTGATTATGTAAAGATAATCTATCTGTTCCTGTTTTTATAGTCATTTGTTTTAGTGCTCGAACACTGTTATCTAAAAGATTTATGACTACCCTTTTGATTTTTTTCTTATCTATTTTTATTAGTGGAATAAATTCTTCTAGCTCATAAATAAAATTAATTTCGGGATAGCTAATTTCGTAAAGTCTGGTTACCTCTTTTATAACGTTATTCAATTCAATGGGTTCAAAATTATTGGATGGCATTTTTGCAAATTCAGAAAAATGGGAGACAAGATCTTTAATAATTTTTACATGGTTTAAAATTGTATCAGTGCATTTCAAAAATACTTTGTCGTCGTCTAATGTTTTATGGAATTTGCGTTGTAGACGTTGTGTTGCAAGTTGTATTGGCGTAAGCGGGTTTTTGATTTCATGAGCCATCTGTTTTGCTGCTTGTTGCCATGTTTTTATTTTGTTTATTTTTACAAGATCTGTTAAATCTTCAATTACAATCAATAATCCATCTTCGGTTTTTTTATGTTTTAGTTTTACAAATGAATTATTAAGATATGTAAGATGAACAAGTAATGTTTTACTATCTCCTTTAAATGTAAATGATAGTTCTTTTGTTAGCTGTCTTTTTTCGCTAGAAATTAACTCACGAACTAAAGAAGCAAAGGTTTGTGTAACTTGTGGACCAAAGAAATTTATTTTTTTATTTTTAAAACGAGAGAGCTCCAGATATTTTGCGACCAACTCTTTTGATGCAGAATTATAAGTTAATATTCTTCCATATTTATTTACAAAAAACACTGCTGCATTAATATTTTCTAGAATCATCAACATTTCTTTATTTTTTTGTTCAAGTTGATTATGTGCGTGTTGTACTACTTTTGTCATTTCATTAAAACCGATGGAAAGATTTTTAAGATCACTATTTGGATCATAGCTTACAGTAACGTCCCAAAAACCTTTTCGAATTTTTTCTGTTGCGTTTAACAGCTCTTGAATTGGACGGCTGATTCCCTTTGCTAAATAAAATGCACACCATATAGACAAAAATAAAATTAAAAGTGTTACAAGAATAAATGTAAAAAGATAGCTCCAATATACTGGATGGCGAGTTGCTTTGATGACGTATGAACTATTTTCACCAATACTTGTAGCAATAAATTTGCCTGCAATAAAAAATACAAGAAATGATGGCATTACAGAAAAAACTGTAAAAGCAAAAAGTAGATTGCGTTTAAATTTGCTGCCAGGGGTATTTCTGTGCAACTCTACAAACAGTTTTATGCTTTGACGAATTATTATATATAAAAGAACAACAACGGCAATGACGTGCAGGTTGATTAATAAAAACAAAAATACCCTGTTTATTTCTGTTGAAGAAAGATATTGTCTTCTTTGTAGAAACAGTTCAAGCCATGTTGTTATAAACAAAGCGATAATGCTTATGCCTAAAACGTGGAGTCGTCTTTTTATGTTTGGTGTCATCTAATACCTTTGCGCCCACCATTGACAGGGTGGGCTACCTTACAGTTAGCCACTTACGTGGGCTCGAGTAGCTTATTTACTTCGATTATATATTACCTAAGTGAGAGTTAAAATTTATTATTAAGCTTTTTCATAATTAAAGTGTATTCTTCTTCGGAGCTCATTTTTTTATGATGCTCTTCTTGGTTTAATATATAGTTTTTAATTTTGTAGAACGTAAATCTGTTTTCTGTAAATACACTATATCCTTTTTGCCAAGTGAATTCTTTTACGAAATTTTCTCGTATAAAACGAGATGAGTTTGCTTTAATACTTCTTACGGTTTGAACTAAGCCATCCGGAATTGTTTTATGGATTAAAATATGAATGTGATCTTCTATTCCATCTATAGCTATCAAGTTAATTTTTTTTGTGTTATGACTTTTGCTATATAATAATATAATTTTTCTTTGAATTCTTTTTTTATATAGGGTTCACGATTTTTTGTTGACCATACTATGTGGTAATACATACTTGCATATGAATGATTTAACATTGTTTTTCCTAGAAGTTTTATTTTATATGTTTACCTAGAAGTTGAACCCACGTAATTGGCTGGCTGTAGGGTAGCCCACCCTGTCAATGGTGGGCTATCTTTATTCCCAAATCTTTTAATTGTTTACAATCAACTTCTGCTGGAGCATCTGTTAATGGGCAAATCCCCTTTTGAGTTTTTGGAAATGCAATGACATCGCGAATAGAATCTGTTTCTGTTATAAGCATTACAAGTCTGTCTATTCCAAATGCAATTCCACCGTGTGGAGGAAAACCCATTTCTTGTGCTTTAAGTAAAAATCCAAATTTTTCTTGTGCCTCTTTTTTATTAATTCCTAAAAGTTCAAACATTTTTATTTGTGTTTTTGAATCATGAATACGAATAGATCCTCCACCAAGTTCTTCGCCGTTGCAAACAAGGTCATATGCGCGTGCAATAATTTCTTTTGGATCAACTTTTTCCCAATCACTTTTAGGGGCAGTGAATGGATGATGTCGGGCATAAAATCTTTTGTCTTCTTCATTCCATTCAAGAAGCGGAAAATCTGTTACCCATAAAAAATTAAATTCATTTTCATTGATCAATTTAAAATGTTTTCCAAATTCTATTCTTAATCTGCCAAGTACCGTCCAGGCATCTTCATAAGAATCTGCAACAAGAAATAAGGTGTCGGCCGGTGTAATATTAGAAAATATTTTTCGTGCTTGTAAGAAGAAATCTGTTGGTAAAAATTTAGCAATGCTAGATTCGGGGGTGCCAT
>CAZFDQ010000287.1:0-3299 GCA_964518205.1 uncultured Pseudomonadota bacterium
AACATGTCAAAGCTATTATAAAGATGCCCCTAAACTCACAGATTGCTTATGCGAAAATTGCACGAATGATTGGAACACACTACAAGAGACGCTGCAAATACTTTCTGTAAGCTTTGTACATGACCCTTATCTTGTCAGAGGCTTAGACTATTACAACAAAACTGTTTTTGAATTTTCAAGCTCAGAACTTGGAGCTCAAGACGCCTTTGCTGGTGGAGGTTGCTACAGTCTTGGAAAAGCATTAGAAGCCAAACAAGAATTTCCATCAATCGGAACAGCAATTGGCTTAGGGCGCCTATTGCTTTTAATTGAAAAAATTCAAGATAAACTTTTAATCCCTCAACAGCCAACCTTACACTTGATCCTACCAATGAGCAAAGACCAACATATTCTTTCTTTACTCTTGGCAAATGAATTACAATCAAATAAACTATGTACCGACATTTTGCTACAAGGCTCAATGAAAAGTATGATGCGAAAAGCTAATAAAATGGGCGCAAAATTTGTTTTGATTTTAGGAGAAGATGAACAAAAAACAGAAAATGTAACAATTAAAAATATGCTAACAGGTAAATCAGAAACTATAAAACAAACCAATGTCGTCAACTTTTTAAAAAATAAAAAAGCTTAAAATTGATGGATAAAATAATCAAACAACTTAATAAAATCTTATTAAGTATAATTTTGTTTTTCACAACAAATATTCAATGCCTTCAAATTAATTATTACGATACAATAGCGCTCAAACATTATAAAACAAAAAGATATTTGGGAATAAAATTTAAAACAACTCCACCTAATGTAATTATCACTTCTCATCCAGAATTTGAACGCCATTTTAGTGGCTGGATGCTAGAAAGATTTGATCGCGATAATTCTTTTAATCTCTTTTATAGAACAAAAAACATTCTATTTAAATCCTTATCCCCTCGTTTAAGGCTATTCACCTCCTCTGCTTATTTAGCAATAGAAGACACCAAAATAACTTTTAATAATCTTCTTTCCCAAAATATAAATTGGGATTTTATAAAAAACTCAGGAAATAGAATCTCTGATAATGTTTCCACAAATGATACCATTATACTTCAACACATAAATACAAAATGCTACTTAGCAATTAACAACAACAATCAATTAGAACTTAAAACAAAAATCTCTGATGACTGTTTGTGGAAAATTGAATTACTTGATTATTAATGTTGCAAAATAACACCTTTTTCAAGAATTTCTTTTCTTAATTCTATTGAAACATTATTTATATCCACAATATCAACATCAAGATTAAGAAATTCCTCATTAATCTCTGCATAAATGTTTCCCAAAACACCCGGATCTTGAATAGCTCCAGCATCAATAGCAATACTAAATTCAAGTTTTTTACCTTGCTCATCCGGTTCTTTTTTTAGTTCGATATTAAATAAATAAATTCTACAACCAGGAAAATGTCTATGAATAACTAAAGCTAATCTTTCTCCATAACCTTTTAACACTTCTACTCCTTAACTTTTTTATGGTAAAAAGACTCATCATTTTTACGACTCTTACCTATAATAAATCTTTACATCTTTATAAAATCATTAAAAAATATTAAACCTATTAAAATTTTAACAACTCTAAAACATTCGAACCGATAATAATCATTAAAATCAAAATCGAAATTAAAAATACCGAATCAAAGCGATCCAATAGTCCACCATGTCCCGGCAATAGATTCCCTACATCTTTTAGACCTTGTTTCCTTTTTAAATAAGAAATAGAAATATCACCTAAAAAACCAACAATTGTTAACAAAAAGGAAAATAACAAAAGAGGAATCATTCCATTAAGATATGCAACAAAAGGAAAAATTTTTATTCCCGGTAAAAATAAAATATTAAAAACAAAAACACCTAAAAAACCACCCAGCAAACCCTCCCAAGATTTGCCAGGACTAATTGATGGACAAACTTTATGCCTTCCTATCATCTTACCCAAAATAAAAGCCGATGTATCTCCAACCCAAGAAACAATAAATGGATAAAGAGGAAACAAAATATCTTGAGAACGATAAGTTAAATTTAAATAAATTAAAGTAAATATTGGCAAAACAGGATAAAAAAATGAAATAATCCAAAACTTTTTACCTCTAAATGGCACTAATTGAGGCCATTCAAAAAATAGTATGATCAACAAAATCGCTAGTAAAATAAAAGAAAATAAAACAGAAGAATGAAGATATGCCCCAAAAAAACAAAAACCTAAAATTAAACCGGTTGCAAACCTTTTAAACACTTCATTTTTTAACATTGAACTCATCTTTATAAACTACCTTACGCAAACATAATCCACAGCCATCAGCCTTTAAAAGCGTTTGCTGTGGATTTGGATTATCCAACATATCTTTTAAATAATCTATAGGCAAGTGTGGGCTTCTTGCAACATCAAGAGCATACCCAATCATTCGTCTAATTTGAAAACGCAAAAAAGCCCTACCTTTAATCTCAATTTGTAATACACCAAATCTTGGCACCATATTTAATTTTATACTATTAATAGAACGAATAGTAGTTTTATCCTCTTCTGGCAAAACTTTACAAAAAGATGCAAAGTCATGTTCACCAATATAAAGTTGCAAAGCTTTATTAAATTTTTGAAAATCCACAAAACTTATAAAGTTATAAAACCAACCATATCGCGCAACAAAAGGTAATGGTGGCTTTAAAAATAAATGGTAATAATAAGTCTTTTGGGCAACATTACTACATGGATGAAAACTATCAGCAACCCGCTGTAAACCCCGGATAAAAACACTCTTTGGGAGCTTGCCATTCCAGGCACGCAAAATTCGCTGTTCATCCAAATTTATATCAGTTTTAAATCGCGCAATTTGACCAAGCGCGTGAACTCCAGTATCAGTACGAGAAGCACCAATTAAACTTATTTGACGATCAAATACATTAGAAAAGGCTTTTTGCAAACAAGATACAACAGTTACATGCCTTGGTTGAATTTGCCAACCAAAAAAATCTGTTCCATCATAAGCAACTA
The DNA here is from genome assembly GCA_964518205.1 of uncultured Pseudomonadota bacterium. Classification (GTDB taxonomy): domain Bacteria; phylum Babelota; class Babeliae; order Babelales; family UASB340; genus CAZFDQ01. The sequence continues at coordinate 3,028 of CAZFDQ010000287.1, forward strand.
TAATTTTAAATGTTTGCATTAAAGACCTATTTAAAAACCTGCTTTATAAATATTTTTTATACTCGTTCATACCCATTCAACTTTATACTACGCACTTTGCTTAGGGCAAACGAATTTTTAGAAAAAAGCTTCTTCCCTTAAATAAATAGCATCTCTCATAATAAATATCCCCCATCCAGACGAAGGTCTAGGACAGGGGAAATGGAGGTTATCGATCAAATTTATTATCTACATTTTAAAGTGTACTCTACTTTAAAATAAAAATCAAATCT
>CAZFDQ010000288.1:0-5290 GCA_964518205.1 uncultured Pseudomonadota bacterium
ACTTCTACACCTTTAAAAATTTTAAGACGCCCCTCAAATTTTTTCTTTAGTTCATCTAAAATTTTTGATCTTTCTTCAAAGTCTACAGCCTCATTAAACATAGACTCTGGAGAATCAAGCTCTAAATGATCATTAAAAATAATCCCTTGCAATCCTATTTCTATGGCTTTTTTACAACCATCTTTTGCATCAATTTTGCTATCAGGAGAAAAAGTAGAATGAATATGGCAATCAAACATATTAAGGTCCTTTTAATAAATTTCTATATAAACCATCTTAAAATCCCTCCGGGGCTAAGACTTATAACTATAACAATTAACTAACGTTTGATAGTTTTTTGAAAATAGTTAACATAAATGTACAAATAGTTTTCAAAAAAATTAATAAATAGTTTAAAAAGGAATTAAAATGGCCGTACATCACCACCATAATTCATGCTTGGGTAAAATCATATTTTTATTAATAGTTGGCTACTTTGCATTTCAATACTTTTCAAACAAAACGGTTCCACTTAATCAAACCACAAAAACTTGTTTAGTAACAGGAGCTTCTTCAGGCATTGGCAAAGAAATTGCAAAAGAAATGATAAAAAAAGGATGGAAGGTTATAGGTATTGCAAGAAGAGAAGAATTCCTCAACGAAATCACAAAAGAATTAAGCAAAGATAAGTTTATTCCATTTGTGTGTGATGTAAGCAACACAAAACAAGTAAAAAAAACTTCTGAAGAAATTAAGTCAAAAGGATTAAAGCCAACACTCTTTTATTTAAATGCAGGAACAGGAGATGTTGAAAAAAGCAATGTTGTCTCTACAATAAATCATCAAAAGGTTTTTGATACCAACTATTTTGGAATCGTTTCTTGGATTGAAAATTGGTTTGACGCTGCAAGAGAACAAGGTGGCGGAACATTTGTTGCAACATCCTCAGTCGTTTCTTTATATGCTCCCCCAGGGTCAAGCACATATTCTGCAAGTAAAGCCGCAATTAATTCTTGTTTTCAAGCCCTTAGAACAAAACATATTCAAAACAATGTTGGCTTTTGCTATGTTAACGTTGGACCAGTTGATACTGCAATGTTAAAAACAGATAAAAAGCTTCCATTCACACAAACAGCTAAAGACTGTGCAAAATCTATTGTTGAAGGTGTATTTTCAAACAAACGCCAAATAGAAACCCACTGGTTCTATTCTATTTTTATGAGAATAGTAAATTTACTTCCCGATGAATGGGTTTTGAAAATACTCGGGTAAGGCTTTTATCTTTTAAACACCAAAGAAATCAAAAACAAACCCGCACTAAAAATAATAATCAATGGTCCAGCTGGAATTTGAGTGTAATTAAAAAATAATGTTCCCAACAAGCAAGATAAAGCCCCTATAAACATAGCTCCATAAGAATATTGAACTAAATTTTTACTAGCATTTCTACTAGTACATGCAGGAATTGCAACAAGAGCAGCAGTCATCAAACCACCAACAATTCTTACTCCTAACGCAACAATTAGCGCTATACATGTAAGATAAATAAAATTATACACTCGTAAATTAATCCCCATTGAATGTGCAATGTCTTGAGAAATACTAATAAGAACAAGTTTTGAATAAACTTTTTTCATAACAAAAAAGATCACTACCGAAAGAATAATTGTTATTAATGCTGTTAAAAAAGTTATCTGAGAAATATCACCAATCAAAGCCTGCGTTGTTTTTTCTTTGGGCAAAAACAAAAAGGCAACAGCCAAAGATGATGCAAACACAACAGCGGTTAAGGCCTCTGTCGGCAACTGTGTTCTTTGCTCAAAAAACCAAATTAACATTATTCCAAAAAACAAAAATAACAAAGCACCTAAAGAAACATCAAAATCATAAAGCAAAGCTAAAGCTACACCTGGCAAAGTTAAGTGTCCTAAAGCCCCACCCATTAATGCCATACGTTTTGTAACCATTAAAGAACCAATAAACCCTGCAATGCCTCCAACAAAGGCAACCATTATAATAGCTAATAACAATTGAATACTAATCATTTCCATGCTCATGCCTATAAAATTTAACATTGGTACCATATAACTTTTCTATATTTTCAGGAGACAAAACTTTGTCTGCTGGCCCCATGCATAATTTCTTTTTATTCAAACATAAAACTTTACTTGCATGTCCCCAAACAATATTAAGGTCATGTGTCACTAATAAAATTGTTAAATGCTTCTCTTTCCAAAATTTATGCAATAAAGAATAAATAGTCTCTTCTCCTCCAACATCTATTCCCGATGTCGGCTCATCAAAAATTAAAACATCAGGATCATCAACCAAAGACCATGCAATAAGCATTCGCTGAAACATGCCTGTGGAAAGAGTAGTAAATTGCTTTTTTAAAACTGATAATTCCAAACCAACAGAATTTAAAATTTCCTCAATTTTTTTATCTGTTACATTCTTAAATTTAAAAAATTCTTTAATACTTAATGGAGGAAGATCTTTTCTTGCAAAAAATTCCTGCGGGGGCAAGTAACTAATTTTTTTTGCGTTCCAATTAACGCTTCCCTCATGGGGCAAAGCCCCCAAAAGAGTGCGCAATAAAGTCGTTTTTCCTGCCCCATTGGGTCCCAAAATGATTAAAACCTCATGATTATTAACATCAAATGTCAAATTCTGCAAAATAACATCTCCATTAAGCCTTACATTTAGATCTTTTACACTTAAAATCGGATTTTGAGCCATATTACTTCCTTCGTTATTTTTTGTATTTAAGCTCAATATACCAGGAAAATCTTCAAAAAATACAGTATTTTCAGTAAAAAAATCAATTCATATCAGATATTGACAGGTAATACATAATTAATATATTATGAATATATATTCATAAGTCAAATTATTAATCGAAAGGAATATTATGCCAGGATTTGATGGAACAGGTCCAGATGGATTAGGACCAATGACAGGAAGAGGTATGGGGCCATGCGGTAATAATCAAGGCCGAGGCAGAGGTCGTGGCATGGGACGCGGTATGGGAAGAAGTTTGAGACAAGGATATTGCCCATTCTTTCCAAACAATAACGCACCAACACCTCCAGAAAGAATAGATGTATTAAAAGCATACAAAAAAGAGCTTGAAGAAGAAATAAAAGCTCTAGAGGCAGAAAAAAATGAAAAATAAAATATTAAATACATTTTTTGTGTTTTTATTTGCTTTTTGTTTTAATATTACCGAATCCAATGCACGTGGTGGCGATGGAACAGGCCCATGTGGGATGGGACCAAAAACTGGTCGAGGTTTAGGACCTTGCAAAAACAATAATGACAAACAACTTACAATACCTAATTCCGGTCAAGGTTTGGGCCCAAATCATACCAACAGAAAACTTAATGGAACAGGGCCTCAAGGTAAAGGACCAAGAACCGGCCGCGGCTTAGGACCTTGTAATAATTAAGGCAAAAAAATAAAAAATGGTTAGACCAAGAAAGCCTAGACGTTTAAGGGGAAACCCTGCGGTTTTTTATTTCAAACCACAGGGTATCCCTTTACGCAATCTAGAAGAAATAATATTATTACCCGATGAATTTGAAGCAATCAAATTACATGATATTGATGAATTCAATCAAACTGATGCTGCAAAAAAAATGGATATTTCTCAACCAACATTTGCACGTATCTTATCTCGCGCACATCAAAAAATTGCTCAAGCCATTGTTAATGGCAAAGCTATCCGAATTGAAAAAAAATAAATTCTTAAAATAATTTATCTAAAATTTTGACAACTACAAAACAAAAATTATAAATTAAAACCTACATAAACTATTTATTGTTTCTATAAAAATGAGAGAATTTAAAGATTATGGATCCGATTATTTATTTCTTCTTATTTGGTATAATTGCAGGACTTTTAAAGTCTAAATTAAGATTTCCGCCTGTCACATATGAACTTTTAAGTATAATGCTTCTTTTAACAATTGGTATAAAAGGTGGGGTGGAGCTATCAAAACAACCAATCCTACTATTATTGCCCAAAATACTAGGAGTAATTCTTATTGGTTGTATTCTTCCAATTATTGCTTACCCAATATTGTTAAGATTTGGCAAATTTAAAAAGGATGATGCTGCCTCTATTGCAGCACACTACGGTTCTGTTAGTGTTGGAACTTATGCTGTTGCAACTGCATATTTAACCCTGCGTCAAATAGCATTCGAAAGTTATATGCCTCTTTTTGTTGCAATTCTAGAAATACCAGCAATAGCCATTGGAATTATTTTAGCCAAAGGAATTTCAAAACAAACTTGCTGGAAAGAACTGAGCAAAGAAGTCTTTCTAGGAAAAAGTGTTGTGCTTTTAATTGGAGGTTTGCTTATTGGACTTTGTGCAGGCCCTCAAGGCATTGCCCCAGTAGAAGGTTTTTTCTTTAATTCTTTTAAAGGAATATTGGCGCTGTTCATGTTAGAGATGGGTTTGATTTGTTCAAAGCAAATTGCAACCTTAAAACATTATGGAGCATTTATTATAATGTTTGGCCTTGCAATGCCATTAATTTCTTCGATTTTAGGAGTCTTGTTAGGTTACAGCTTAGATTTATCCTTGGGAGGAACTACTCTTCTTGCAACTATGACAGCAAGTGCTTCTTATATTGCGGTTCCCGCTGCAATGCGTATAGCAGTACCTGAAGCAAATCCAACACTTTCTCTTTCTGCGTCTCTTGGTGTAACGCTTCCTTTTAATATAATTTTTGGTGTCACAATATACCATCATCTATCTGAATACATCTTTAAACTAATAGGATAATTATGAAAATTTCTAATTTAAATAAATTGATAGTAATTATCACAGAATCAACCATAGAAGATATTCTCATTGAAGGTTTAAACAAACTGGGAGTCACTGGTTATACAATTGTAGATGCCAGAGGCAAGGGGCGTCGAGGAATAAGAAACTCTGATCTAGAAGCTTCTAGCAACATTCGCATTGAAGTAATGTGTACACAAAACTTAGCAGAAAAAATAGAAGAATGGTTGAGTTTTAATTTTTTACAAAACTATGCTATTACTGTTTTTGCTCAAGATATAATGGCTTTGAAAGCATAGGAAACAAAAACTTAAACAATGAACACAATAGGAATTTTTGATTCTGGTATTGGTGGATTGGGTATCTTTAAAGAGATAAAAAAAAATATTCCCAACAAAAGTGTTGTCTATTTAGCAGATAATAACAATTTACCCTTTGGTGCAAAAAAAGTAGAACAAATGCATCAAATTAAAGAAGCGATTTTAAAATTTTTAATAAAAAAACATCACATCAAGATT
>CAZFDQ010000289.1:0-9142 GCA_964518205.1 uncultured Pseudomonadota bacterium
TAAGTTTCAAACTAGCACCACCAGCAACTTCAATTACGGAAGAATTTGAACCCATATTAAAAGCGTAACATGAAGAAACTAAATAATAAAAACTTATTATAACACTTAATAAAATAGATATTCTCATACTTACTCCTACACTATTCTCAAAATTTTAGCTCAATATTTATGCATAAATTCATACTAGTTGTCATCCCAGCCTGTCCGCCATAGTTTCAACGACGGCGGAGACTTGATACCACTACTATCCGTGAAATTTTTTTTACGTTTGTTTTATGCTAATACTAATAGCCGATATTGCCTATCAGTCGTCATCCTGAACTTGTTTCAGGATCCAGATTTTTAGTTATTCCATATTTTTTTATTTCATTATTAAACAATGGAATTTACAATTATTTGGATCCTGAAACAAGTTCAGGATGACGACTCTGTTTACATATTTTACAACCTTGAGCTACTACACCTCAATGGTCAATCTCAATTTTTCCCGGACAGTTGTAGTGGTTAACATGTCCCCTTGGTACTTCTTTGCCCTTTCAAGGGCAGAACTTTTTCCGCACAGCCCTTAAAAGGGCTTGTATATGTTTTGGGTTTTCTTTACCACGCGCTAAAGCACGTGGCTAAAAACCATTGCCCTTACAGAGCAAAGACACAATTAAATTGCAAATATTTTTTACCTTTGCAAAATTTCACGGATAACAGTGGGATCGTAGTTCGGAACGACCTCATCCCAAAATACAAAGTTTCTTTTAATTCAACAACAAACATCTTTTAAATATACCTTCTCATCTTCTTTTATAAATAAATCACAAGTTACTTAAAAGCTCCCTCCTTCAAACATTTGAATATGCCAAGTAACCAGACAATAATTTCAAATTAGAATCTGGCAAAACTTCAATTGATAAATTATTATCCGCACTTACTCCGTCTCCAAGCATGAGTCCTTCGTTCTGGCATGTTGCATCACTTGATAAATAACACTTTCCATTAACTTCTAAAGTTCCTTTTGTTAATTGCAATCCCGTTGAAGTTGCATGCAAGGTTGCACCATTTAAATATAAAATAGATGTTGAATCTTGCATAATTATTGGATTTTTTAAAGGAGTAAAAAGATCAAGACTTAAAGTAACATTTTTATCTAAAAACATTGTAGCGTTACTTTCAATTCTACTGCTCTTAGGGCTTTGATAAACAAATTTATACCCACCCTTTATACTTAATCTACTCACAACATAAAAAATACCGTTCGAAAAAGTAAAATCCGAATCTTGCACAAAACTCACATCTTGAAAAGTGATCGTTGTAGCATTATCCATACAAAAAAAGTTATTATTCTTAACATTTCTAAGCGTTATATTTTTTACTAAAAGCGAAGATCCTCGATCAACAACAATCTTTCCCTTATCCTGCAAATAAAGTATGTTATAATTTCCATTTAAAATATTAACACCACTAAATGTCCAACTTTCTTCCAAATCTAAATTTGCATTAAGTTCTATATCAGAAGCATTATCAAAATACATTGCCTCAGACCAAGTTAAGTTTTTTGCACCTAAACTTAAACGATAACCATTAAAAACCATTCTCCCAGGACCTAAAACTCTTTTATCATCAGCAAATCTTAAATCATCATTCAAAAGAATAGTTCCGTTGTTAAGTTGAATATTGTTTCCCAGTTTGCTAAAAATTTCACACGAAATGGTTGTGTTTACATCTTGCAAAACAATATCTTCTGATAATAAAAATTCTCCTTTTAAACTATTATTTTGTCCACTAACCTGAATACTTTGCAATATTTGCCCCAAACGTCCAACAAAACTTTTATTTCCATTTAATGTAATTCTATTTACATCTCCAGAAGAATAAACTCCTGTAACTTTAGCCGCTGTTCCTGAGTCCTCTAATGTTCCTTGAGTAAAAGAAATATCACTTCCAGAAATTGTAGCCCCTAAATTTTTTACTATTTTTCCTTGTCCTGCATCAAAACTGTTTTCAGTAACTAAATTTGACCCGGAGTTAATTTTTAAAGAAGATGTTCCGCTTTTAAAATTTAAAGCCGAATAAGATGTTGTGTAAAAAATTAGAGGCAATAAAAATAAAAACCTTAAAAACATCATTTAAAAACCTTTTTATCCGATAAAGACAATTGAGGCATTGTTATAAGATATTGCCCACCAGTTATCATCCCGACTTGTAGGTCATAACCGCCCACAGTGTTTTTTACAAACAAAAATAAACTTTTATATAAATAATATAATATTGCCTGCCAGTGGTCATCCCGGACTTGATCCGGGATCCAGATATTATTAAATTCCATATTTTTAAAAATATAATAAATCGGATGTATCAAATATCTGGATACTGAAACAAGTTCAGGATGACAACCAGCTTGTAATAGCTTACTTATACAAATATCATCGATACTCCATACAATCATCCTACAACAACCTCTTTAATCAATAATAAAAACGTAAAAGTCATATAATTTTATATTAAATTCTTGCCAACATAATTTAATCAACTCAAATTTTTATTAACCAAATAACCAGACTGTAACTCTAAACTAGATTCTGGATTAATATCAACGTTTAAATCATTGGCTTCACTTATTCCATCTCCAAAAACAATTCCTTCAGCCCGATAAGTTGCATCGCTAGAAAGATAACAAGTCCCTTCAACTTCTAAGGTTCCTTTTGTTAACTGCAATCCTGTTGTTGTTGAATGAAGTGTTGCACTATCTAAAATAATTTTTGAACTAGAATTAGGAAGAGATATTAAACCTTTCTGGGCAACACAAGGAGCATAACTAAATATAGAATCTGGCTTTACATAAAAACTAGAACCGACCGAAATAGAACTTTGTTGGCTACTTTGATACGAGAAAGTATAGGCCCCATGCATTTCAACGTTACCAATAACATTAAACTTACCTTTTTCAAAATTATAATTATTTGTAAGCCAACACTTAGTTTCATTAAAATTAATTATTCCAGCATCATCGGCACATTGAATATTAGTTCCAGAAAGACCTTTTATTCTAATGTCTTCCAAAGTTAAAGTTGAACCACATTCAACTACAATATTTCCCCCCATTGATAGATCTATAATGTTGTAATTGCCTTTAATTTTACAATCACCGCTAAAAGTCCATGTTCCATATAAACCAACTGTAGAATTAAGTTCAAGCTGTCCACCATCTCCATCCCAATACATAGTACAAGTATAATTTAAATCTTGAGAACCAAAAGAAACTCGATTAGCATTCAAATCAATAATACCTCCACCCAAAAAATGAACCCCCGAACCAAAATCTAAATCATTTGATAAAATAATCTTACTATTATTTAAAGTGACATTATTCAATAACTTTCCATCTAAATCAAAAGTTAATTCGGCATCACTATCTTGTAAAATTATTCCACCACTAAAAGATCCATTCCCTCGAATTGTATTTCCATCATTTTGAATTAAAAGATACAAAGGCAAAACGCCTTCATGCATAAATATCTCATCATCGCCATCAAGCAAGGCGGTAACAGCATTATAACGCCCAGAAGTTGTCAAATATTTAACCATAGGTAAAATAATTTTGCAGTTTGAATATTTAACTTCCTCTTCATCTGCAACATCTAGAGTTGAAGCCAAATCAAGCTCAACAATAATATTATCTAGAAGAAGAGTTTTTTTTACATACATATGATTGCCTGCATATCTTATAACTTTTGCAGATGCAGACATAGAATTAAAACCATTTGGAGTTGTTAAATCATATGTAAAATGCCCAGCATGCAAGTGAATATCAGAACCCGGGTGACACAGATATTCAACATCGCCAGAAGAAGTTCCATTACCCAAAATTAAACCATTAGCTGTACTTGTTGAATTAAATTCTAGGTCAACACGTCCTCTAAGATCAAAACCTCCTCTTGTTGCATACCATCCAGCAGAACCAACTTCACATGTTGAATTTTGCAGACAAAATCGCGATGTTTTATTGGTGAACCAAACAGGAATATTTGTTGAAGTATTTAAATATATTTTTGTACATTCTAAGAAATTCCAAGATGAATTTGCATTTACAGTTACAGTCTTTGATGATGAATAAAAAAACGTATAACTTCCAGTAAAATCAACACTTTTTAAAATCTCTAACTGCCCAATGGAAAAAGTATAATCTGCATCTTGAACCCAATTTACATTATCCAAAATAATCTTAGCATTGTCATCCAAACATCTAATGTTATATCCAGAAATACCATGAATCTCTATATTTTTCAGTTTAAGCGTAGAACCGCGCTCAACAATAATATTTCCATCTTTCTGTAAATCTAAAAGAACCCCTTGACCATTAATAGTGCAATTTCCACTTATAGTCCAAGTATTTGATAAACTAATTTTTGAATTTAAACAAACAGATCCAAAATTACCATCCCAATAAATTGACCCAGTCCAATCTTTATCTTTTGCACCCAAATACAAACAATTTCCAGCAAGATCAATACTTCCATTGCCAACAAACATATTATCTTCTATTATTTGAAGATCACTATTCAAAACAATAGAACCATTATTCATCGTAACATTATTTGAAAGAACACCATCCAAATCAAAAATTAATTCTGTGTTGCTATCATTTAAAATGATTCCACCAGAATAACTACCACTTCCATAAATCATATTGCCCGTACTCATAACATATGCATACATAGGCAATGTGCCTTCTGATACAAAAATTGAATCACTTCCTGCTAATAAGTTTGTATAACTATTATATCTACTACCATTTGTTTTGAATTTTCCACCATTAAACACGGATTCACAATTTTGATAGCTAACCGTTTTTCCATCAGCTACATCCATTACAGAATTATTATCAACATCAAAAATCAAATTATCAAAAACTACATCTTGATTTATATAAAAATAACTTGGGGCATAGCGCACAATCTTTGCATAAGTAGACCTTGAATTAAATTTATTTGCGTCTGTTATATTGTAAAGAACATGCCCATTTCTAATATTTAAAACAGAAGATGGATTAAATAAAACTGTTAAATCATTCTCCACAGTACCATCACCAAATTGTAAACCATTTGCCGTACTTGTTGAATCCATTTCTATGTTTACAGTTCCATCATGAATGGTGGTTCCTTTTGTTATCAAAACTCCTAATTCTCCAATATAAAAATTAGAGTTTTCCTGTTTTAATTTAGACGTTACATTATAAAAAGTAAGTGGTTGATTAGTATAATCGCCAATCCTAAAAGTCATTCCGTCACATACGGTAAGTATTGAATTTTTATGTATCAAACTTGACTTGTTTGAATAATAACAAAATGTTCCTGTGCCAGAAATATCAACTTTGTTAATAAATTCCGCAGAACCAAGAGAAACCGTATAATTTCCATCTAACATTAATGTTGAATTATCTAAAATTATTACACCAGAATTATCCATGCAACGTAATTGATATTCAGATAGACCGCTTAATAAAATATTTTTTAACGTAAGAATTGACCCCCGTTCAACAATAATATTACCTTTGTCTTCTAAATATAATTCATTATTATTACCATTTATTATACAATTTCCACTTATAGTCCAAGTATTTGATAAACTAATTTTCGAATTTAAATGAATATGACCAATATCTCCATCCCAATAAATAGAACCTGTCCAATCTTTATCTTTTGAACCTAAATAAAGGCTATTATTAGAAAGATCAACACTTCCATTTCCAACCAACATGTTATCATCAGTTATATGAAAATCTTGCCCTAAAACTAATGAACCATCATTCATTGTTATATTATTCGAAAAATTACCTGCTAAAATCAACGTTAATTCAGTAGCGCTATGTGCTAAAATAATACCTCCAGACATACACCCACTTCCACGAAGAACGTTACCTGTATTCATAACCAACAAATACATTGGAAAGATACCTTCAGAAATAAAAACTGAATCCCCTCCGCTAAGTAATGTAGTATAAGAATTATATCTACTACCTGTAGTTAAAAACCTAACTCCAGAAATTATAGTATCACAATTCTTATAATTCATAGTTTTGCTGTCGGCCATATTGATAACTGCTCCCGTTTCTACTTCAAAAGTAACATTAGCAAAATTAATATCCTGTTTTAAATAAAAGTTACTCCTTGCTCCTCTAAATATTTTTGCAGTATTAGACATAGAAATAAGCTTTGAAGGATTAACAATATCATAAACAATGTGCCCTTTTACCATATTTAAACTAGAAGCTGCATTAAAAATTAAAGTTAAATCTTCTTCTTCTACCCCATTACCCAAAAAAACGGCATTACTTGTTGATGTAGAATTAACAGAAACATTAACCGCTCCATCAATTATCATTTTTCCTTTACTAAAAACCTGACCATAACTTCCTATATTAAAATTTGCATTAAAAAGTCTAAATACTGAAGTATTATCAGTAAAAATTAAAGCCTCAGTATTTTGATTATCAAGATTAAGAGTTAAACCATCTTTAACTCTTAATTCAGAACAGGAATGCACATAGACGGGATTGTTGCTATAATAATTACAAGTACTAGTTCCGGACAAATCAACGTTGTTCATAATTTCAAATTGGCCAACACTTAAGCTATAATCCCCATCAAATTGGGCTTGAATATTATCTAAAATTATTTTCCCACTATCGTCTAAACAACGAATTTTTGTTCCAGAAATATTTTCTATAGAAATCCCTTTAAACCTTAAGGTTGATCCTCGTTCTACAATAATATTAGCAGTATCCTTTAAAACCAATTCTTGACCATAACCTTCTAATACACAATTCCCACTAAAGGTCCATGTACTAGATAAAGAGGTTTTGGAATTTAATGCAAGACGGGCGTTATTCCCATCCCAATAAATAGAACTCGTCCAACTTAAGTCTTGTGTTCCCAAATTTAATTTATAAACAGATAAATCTACTGTTCCTGAACCCGAAAAAGTTGAATCTAAAATTAAATCTGTATTACGAGATAATATAACTTTACCTCCATTCATGGTAACACTTTCTAAAAGTAACCCATCAAAAGCCAATGTTAATTCTGTACTACTATCTTGTAAAATAATGTTACCCGAAATATCACCCGTCCCCTCAATTGAATTTCTAGAACCACTTACATAAGTTATTGCAGGCAAGTTACCATATTCCAAAGTAATTTTATTATTTCCCTTTAAAATATTTGAATATGGATTTACTCGCCGACCACTTAAAGAAAAATTCACTGCAGGATAAATAATGTCACAGGTATCATAATCAAGATTTACGCCATCAGATACAACCAGCTGTGCATAATTATCTACATCTAAACCCAAATGAGACAACTCTAAATCTTTATAAAGATAAAATATGCTTGAATTTCTTCTAACCAATTTTGCATAACAATCTCGAAATTTAAATATATCAGGATTAGTAATATTAAAAACTAAAGCACCTCCAGGAAAATACACTATGGAACCTGGAAAAAATGCAAAAATAATATCACCCGCTTGCGCCCCATCACCTATAAATAAACCATAATTAGAACAAGTACAATCAATATCAACTTCTACGTCTCGATCGCAAAAAATAGAACCTCTTGTAAATTGCATACCAGAACTAGTTACCTGCAAAGTACAATGATCCAACATTAAAATAGAACTAGAATCTTGCATATAAAGAGGTTGAATATTACTATCCCCAAACTTTTTACCCATCATAAGCCGCAAATCACCATGAATCTTCCATTCAGAATTTGCAGCTATTGTAGAAGTCAAACTGCTATCATAATGAAAAGTATAGGTTCCAAAAAAATCAACATTCCCTATAAACTGCAAACTTCCAACTGAAAAGGTATAATTTCCATCCTGATTCCAACCCACATTTTCTAAAACAATCTTAGAAGAATTATCAATACCACTAATTTTTTCAGCAGAAATTCCTTCTAAGTGAATATTTCTAAAAGTAAGAGTTGAACCCCTTTCTACAAAAATATGTCCATCATCATCAAAAATTAAACGCCTACGCCCCCCGTCAATAGAACAATCTCCATTAAAGCGCAGAGTACTTGAAACAGTCATATCACAATTAAAAAACAAATCGGAATCTTCAAAAAAAGCATCGTAAGTGGAATCAGATAAAGAATTAACTTGTGAAGCAAATTCAATTAAATGATAATTTCCATAAATGTGACCTAAGGTACTTAAAACAACACTATTTTGAAAATGCAAATCTGAATCTAAATATAAAGTCCCCCCATTAAAATCGATCGTTCCACAAACCGGAAAAATAGATTCAAAGGTACAAGTTGTTGTTGAATCTTCCAGGATAAAACCATTTTTAAACATTCCAAAGGCAAGCATTTTATTATCAGAGTCTTCTGCCGGAAACGTAGCCGCCAATTCAATAGAAACAGCTGATTGAGATCCTTTTTGAACTGAAAATAAACTTTGAGGGATAAAAAGAATAAAAACAAGCAAAAAGAAACCGAAAAGTTTCTTCATAAAACTACTCTCTCTTTTAAGAAATCTCTCGCATCCTTCCTGTTTAAATTTTAACCGAGTTTATAAATTTATCAATTAAAAAAAAGACCGGAATAAGATTTAGTATGTTTTAACGCGAACTCACGTTAATACAGATTCTTTTGGGTGATTGTGATTTGAAAAAATATTGCGATAAAATCAAAAAACAAATGAAACAATGTTTAGTTCCCATAAGAAAGGGCCGAAGCTTTCCTCGCTGAAGCACACGCCCTTTTAAGGGCGGAGCAAGTAAATTATAATAAATTGTTTTGCACAGCCCCTAAAGGGGCTTTATGTATATTTATGGTTTCTTAACCACGTGCTAAAGCACGAGGCTAAAAACCATAGCCCTTTCAGGGCAAAAAAAACAATTATATAATTGTCAAAGTCAACTTGTAAAAGGCAAAATTGAAGACTTGTGTATAATGGCAAGAGCCCCGTAGAACCGAAACTCAATAACAAAGTCTGGATCGCGAAAATTTCAGAATCCAGACTTTGTTAAATTACGTTATAAATTCCTCTACCTAACTTATCGCATCATAAAAAATCTTGCCATACAAAGCAACGCGAGCACTATTCAAAACATAAACATCCAAATCATACAAGGCTGAAC
>CAZFDQ010000290.1:0-2222 GCA_964518205.1 uncultured Pseudomonadota bacterium
AGTTCTTTAAATTTGATATTTATATTTATTTGAATTTATATGGTTAACTATAATAAGTAGAGAAGTCATCCCAAATCACAGACCAAGATAACAACTCTCAAAAACCATGATAGGATAAAATCTATGCCAGCCCCCAAAACTAAGCAATTTTCGCCTGGAAGAATATTATTAATTTCTTTTGCTGTAATTATTCTTGTAGGAACAACACTGTTATCTATGCCACAAGCAAGAGTTGTTGATATTTCGTTTATTGATTTGCTTTTTACTTCTGCATCTGCAACATGTGTAACAGGATTAACTATAGTTCCAATATCCTATTTCACATTCTTTGGAAAATGTATCATTCTTGGTTTAATTCAAGTTGGAGGTTTAGGATTAATGACTCTTTCTTTCTTTTTTGTATCTTTATTTTTAAATCTTGGTATGGCAACAAAATTTATGGCAGGACAGATTTTGGAATTTGAGTTTTGGGGAAAAGTTAGAAATTTTCTGATTATGATTATTGGTGTTACATTTGGAATAGAACTGATTGGAGCATTGCTTTTATACTTGCCATTCAGACAAAACTTAGGCCCCGAACAAGCAATGTTTGCAGCAATTTTTCATTCCATTTCTGCATTTTGCAATGCAGGAATCTGTTTATATGAAAACAACGTAATGTATTATTCTCAACATTCTTTTCTTTTGCTTGTGATTTCTGTTTTGGTATTTGCAGGAGGCATCGGGTTTATTGTTTGGTATGAACTGGCTAACTTTTTTAAATCGTGTATAAAAAAATTACAAGGAGAAGAAAAAGTTTTCCATTTTTCTTTGCATACCAAAATAGTCCTTATAACATCTGTTTCCCTTATTCTCATTGGAACATTTTTTATTTGGGGAATAGAACAACACAATACATTAAAAGGTATGGATACTATCAAAGGATTTATAAATTCCTTTTTTATATCAACAACACTACGTAGCGCAGGATTTAGTACATTCAGAGTAGATGAGGCTTCTCTTGCAACACTTTTAATATTTTTAATACTAATGTTTATTGGAGGAAGCCCAAGTTCTGCGGCAGGAGGAATAAAAACTACAACATTTGTTCTTTTCCTTGCTACAGTTACTTCAATGGCAAAGGGAAAATCGGTAATAGAAATTGGCGGAAGAACAATACCAATTGATCAAATTTATAAAGCAACCGTTATTATTGCATCAGCAACCGCTTGGGTTTTTATTACAACATTTATACTTTTACTTACAGATCAAAGTTTTAGCTTTATACAAATACTTTTTGAATCAATATCTGCTTTCACAACGGTCGGACTTTCTACTGGCATTACGCCACACTTATCTGCCTACGGTAAAACTTTACTTTTAATATCAATGATTGTAGGAAGAATAGGCTCATTAACTCTAGTTCTTGCAATCCGTAGACAGAAAGAAAAAGATTTATATCGTTATCCAGAAGAACGAATTATACTCGGATAAAAATGAGGTCTTTATGAAATTTTGTGTTATCGGTTTAGGACGCTTTGGCTATCAACTTTCCATAACTTTAGCAGAAAAAGGCATGGAAATTTTAGCCATTGATCAAAACGAATCAATCATTGCATCAATAAGAGATAAAGTTACTCAAGCAATATGCATGAAAGTTGCAGATGAAGAATCATTACATGCTATAGGCATCGAAGATATGGATAATGTTATTGTTGCAATGGGTGAAGATTTTTCTCAATCAATACTTATAACAGCTTTACTAAAAAAACATTTAAACGTTCCAAATGTTATCGCCCGTGCTATTAATAAAATCCATGAAAATATTTTAAAACTTGTAGGAGCTGATAATGTTGTATTTCCAGAAAGAGATCTTGGCATTCGCTTAGCAAATAACTTAAGTTTCCCTTCTGTTGACTTTATACCTGTTACAGAAAAATTTGCACTCACCGAAATAAATGCTCCTAAAAATTTTGTAGGTAAAACAATTTCAGAACTTCAACTCAAAAAATCTAGACGCATCTCTTGTATTGGTACAAAAAAGGAAGGGAAAATTACACTCATCAGTCCAGATTATGTAGTAATGGAAGGCGATCGCTTGATTATGGTTGGAGAAAATAAGGATTTAGCTAAAGTTGCAGAAGAGGCTGCATAACTCCTTCTACAGTTCGGATTAAATAAAATTAGAATTAAAACAGGCCATTCGTTGAATTTTTAGATTCAACGAATGGCCTGTTTTAATT
>CAZFDQ010000291.1:0-5694 GCA_964518205.1 uncultured Pseudomonadota bacterium
CCTCCAAAGCCTGCCGCCAGAAGAGCGACCACGAGAAAGACTAAAACAATTAGGCGCAGAAAATCTTTCTCTTCAAGAACTTTTAGCAATCATAATCGAAAAGGGAAATAAACAACACAATGTCCTTCAACTAGCCCAAGAGTTAATTTCCCATTTTGGCAACCTGGACAATATTAAAAATGCTTCTTTAGAAGAATTAAAACAAATTAAAGGAATTGGTCCGGCCACGGCCTGCAAAATAAAAGCGGCTCTAGAAATAGGCAAGAGGAGCGGCAAAAGCTTCCGGCAATATCAGCAAGAAATAAAAAAACCGGCCGATGTTTTCAAACTATTAAAACCCTTAATTGGCGACAAGAAAAAAGAACATTTTGTTTTACTTTCTTTAAATACCAAAAATAAAATTATTAGTCTCGATACTATTTCAATTGGCTCATTAAATATCAGCCTAGCCCACCCCCGAGAAATCTTCCAAACCGCCATCAAAAACTCTGCCGCCACTATTATCCTGGCCCACAATCACCCTTCGGGCAACTTGAAGCCATCGGAAAAAGACTTGATAGTTACAAAAAATCTCATAAATGGTGGTAAAATTTTAGGAATTAAAATTATTGACCATGTTATTATTACTAATAACGGCTTTTTAAGCATCCAAAACCAAAACCCAGACTTATTTTAATATCATGTATAAAACGATTACAGTTGAAGATAGTCAAAAAAAATCGAGTCGCTCCAAAGCAGACCTTTTTGAGGTTCTTGTGGCAATAAATCTGAGTGATGCTTATAAACTAGAAAGAAGCAAACTAGAAAAGGAAAAACGAGAACTAGAAAACATAATTTCCGAATTTCCTAATGGCGAAAAGCGCACAAAAGAACAATATGAAAGGGCCAAGATTTTAACACCAACCTTGGTGAAAAAATTAAACTTGGAAATTATACCCACTCACGGAAAAATAAAAAACATTAATTGGGTCGGTCGAAAATGGCAAAAAGAAAAAACCCTATCGGATATAAATTTAACTTTTAACTCCGGTTATTTAATAGGAATCTCTTTGAAATCAACCAGACAAGGATCTGGAACCCAAAAAAATTTTGGTTACAGAAAATTAAGGCAATTTCTGGGTTTAAATATTGATAGAGAGCTGGAAGCAATGTGGAAAAATATTAGGCAAGACCTTTTCGGTATTGGAAAGGAATTAACTAATATATCAACCAAAAGCCAAGGAGAAATCAAGAAAGCAAAATACCAATTTCCTATCATACAGGAAATTGGTAAAAAATATGGAACTCCCGTACAAGAATTTGCCATAGACAAGAGTGTCCAGCTATTCAACGCCTTATCTAAAAAGAAAAAGCTTATTTTTCTAGAAGAGATATTCGGCATTGATTCGACTAAGCCCATATTAAATACTCTTATAGAAGGAAACGCTACCCCTCAATTATACTGGAATGAAACAATGAGAGACTTAATCGAGGGAAAATTAATCGCCGAAAAAACAAAAAATAAGAGCTACTGTATTTTAGCAAACAAAAAGCCCATTATTAGATTACAGGCAAGTTTTACAAACGGTATTGGTCTAAGTGCCTTTTGTGAAAGAGCATTTCTAATTTGAGCCCAAACTACACCTTAACAGGAAATAATTTTTCGAGTTCATTTTTAGATATTTGTGTATTTCCGGTTAATCGGAATAGGATTTTGGAGTTATTCGAAGAATTTAACTGTTTAACTAAGCTTCCGATAGAAGTTTCTTTGTTGACAAAATTTATGCGAATTTGTTTGTCGGGAGGATAAATTACATTAACATGATTTTCAGCTATAAACTTCATTCCTTTAGGAACAACGGCGGCTCTTAAACTTCCTTTATGGGGTTGACCGATGATTCTATTTGTTACAATTACAGGTCCTTGTTCATAGAGGTTTGTTTTCGCGAATTGCGGTTTATTTCTGTGATTGTTTAGCTTGATACCTTTTTTTGTAATATTATGGCTCCAAATAAGCGGAACACTTCCTTTACGAATATCTGTTAAGAGGTCTTTATTTTGATTCCATACTAATTTTCCAGTTTTCACTCTATACCCAAGATCACTAAGCGTCACACTGGTTTTAAATATATTTTCAAGATATTCCTTTTCCTCGCTAAATATAGTAATGCCGTTTTTTTTAAATATATAATTCCCAGCGCTTGGTCCCTTTTTAAGTATAAGCAACATAACGCTTTGAAGAGCATCGTTAAAAAGAGTGGGAGCCTGTTGAACCGAGAGAAATTCAATATTACAATTAGCAATTATAAAATTCCGTAATTTTGCAAAATAAGCACCATTGTTCATGGAAGGGGGGACTATAAAAGCAAGATACCCACCATTTTTTAAAAGCTGTATTGCTTTATATATAAAGATTCCATATATGTTTACTCTTCCGTTCAAAATTTCTGAATATTTTTTACGTATTTCCGGGTCTGGTTTAAATTCAAAGTAGGGAGGATTTCCTATTATAAAATCAAAATTTTTGCGCTCATATTTTCTAAGAAAATTGGCCTGCTCTATATGGGCATATGGAGCAACTCGTCTTGAAATATTCACCAAGGCAAGATCAATTTCCCGTCCATAAACTTGACTATCTGGATAATATTTTTTTGCCGTTATCAAAAACTCTCCAGTACCAGCCGCTGGGTCAAGAATTCTGGGCTTTTTTATTTTGGGAAGTTTGTTAAATAGAATCTCCCTGAGTGTGCGTGGTGTAAAATATTGCCCCAATTTCTTACGGTGTTCTAAACTTGCCTCTCTAATATACTTAATTGTTTCTTTATGTAGTTCTTCTCTGTCCATAATTTTAAAATTCCTTCCTTAACACTCCAATAACCCTTCCTTGTATTTCAACATTGTCTTCATAAAACGGCTTCATTATTCTATTAGCTGGAACAAGCTTTACGTGATTTTTGCCTCGATAAACTTTTTTTAAAGTAACCGCATTTTTATCTGGTAAATACACAACGGCTTTTTCGCCATCATCAACAGTGGCCTGTTCCTTGACTATTATGATATCACCATCAAATATGCCTTCTTCAATCATGCTTGTACCCAATACTTTTAAAGCATAGTGGTTTGTGCCTTTGGGAAGTATGCTGCGTGGGACTTTAAGTGGCTCAGGATTTCTGATCGCCTCAATTGGTCCTCCAGCCGAAATAATCCCCATAAGGAAAATTTCTACTGCTTCCGATGATTGTTCGGGCAAGGTTATACCCCTTGGATGATTATCTTCCTTTTTAAGATAACCCTTGCTCTTAAGAGCCTTGACATGTTGGTGGACAGTTGAGACAGCTAAGCCGAATTTTTCGCTAATTTCTCCTAGAGAAGGGGCATAGCCCTTCTTTTTTGTAAAGGCGGTGATAAGGTCGAGTATTTTTTTCTGTTTGGGTGTTAGTGCCCTATTGATTATTTTCTTCATCTATATTATAATAATACCGAAACTGTTACGAAAGTCAACAGTTAAATTATTAATTTTCAGGATTGGGGGGGTGAGCAATATGGCAGAAACACCAGCACACCAACGAGCGAAAGCTAAAGCCGCCGGGAAATCCGGAACCAAAGAGGTTAAAATCGGCAAAAGAAGGCTGGACGCCCTCACCACTTCCAAAAAAAGAGCCACAGAAGTGGAACGAAGCGGCAACATAAGGTCTTTAAAGGCCGCCGCCAGAAGACTGAAAGCGATTAAGGCCCCACAAAAGGTCTTACAGGTTCCCAACCAAGATATGCCCAAAGCAAAAGAGGCAATGGGGGCCGAAAAAGTCAAAGGGACGGTTAAAAATATGGGTGAAACAAGAAGATGGAGTGTCTAAAAGCTTGACATCTGAAATAAATGTCCCCAGAGACCAAGGAGGCTATTGTATAAGTAGAGTAAATGCACCAAGTAAAACAATCAATAACGAAAAAGTAAGGGGCTAATACCCTACATGATATATTTAAGCGTAAACACCACCAAGAAATGGAATTCACAAAACATTCTTGGTAGCAATTTGCGGTTGGTGTAGGAGGAAACATGGCATATAACAAAGCACAAACAACTAGAAAAGAAGCCTATATTCGTTTTATGGCTCCTTTTGATCCCAGAACTTCTGATGAACTGTTTAGAATTATTGATGCTAAAATTCAACAGAGATACACAAGGATAAACTTAATGATCTCTTCTCCTGGGGGCTCCGTCTTTCATGGTCTTTCAATCTATAACTACCTAAAAGGTGCTCCGGTTGAGGTTTACACATATAATTTTGGAAGCGTTGATTCTATCGGGGTAATAGTTTTTTGTGCTGGCACTAAAAGATATTCTGTACCTCACGCCAGATTTTTAATACACGGAGTTAAATTTAATATTCAAGGAAACGCAAGCTTTGATGAAAAAGAAATGGAAGAACACTTTAAATCATTAAAAATTGACCAGTTAAACATCGCCAAAGTAATAGCAGATAACTGTAAAAAGAAAACTGATGAAATAGAAAATGATATGAACGAACGTACGACGCTAAACCCCACCCAGGCTAAAGAATATGGATTAGTACATAGCGTAAAGTCTGAGCTATTCCCAATAAATACAGAGATTGAAGTGGTTAGAGAAATTCAAAGAAATAACACACCTGTCCCATTTGGGTTTACGGTTCCCAATGTACAGGGCTATACAAAATCCAAAGATTTAGAATATAGTACCCAAAATGATAAAAACCTTGACCAAAGAACAAAATGAAAAACAATATAAAAACAAAGACTGAGGCTTGTAATAAGCACCTTCTACAAATTAAAGAAAAACTAGCCACTAACACATGGGCAAAAGAAAACCCCAAAAGCAAACAAAAAATAATAAAACTTTTAAGAACTTGCAATCAGGTATTTGGAAAAATTCCTGGATATATTAAAGTTCTTAAATCAATATCAGAAAACTTAAATAAAAACGATTCAATTAAATGGCTAAATTATTTTTCCCAGATTCGATGTGCATATTATCTACAAACACAGGGAACTAGTATTACTGCCTTTGAGAAAAAAGCAAATGGAAATTCAATCGATTTAGAAATAAATAAAACAACACTTTGTGAGGTTAAGTCTTTCAAACCTCAACTTAAAAAGATAGAAAGCTCAATAGAACTAGAAGAATATGTCTTTGACAATTTTCTTAAAAGTAGAATTATAAGGGCTCTAGATAAGCAAAAAGCTAATTTAGTTATAATCGATGATATTTTTTCCTATGAATCTAAAAACTACAGATTTTTAAATTATTTCTTATCATTCATTAACGATCCTGGTACTGAGCGTTATGAAATGATCCAAAAAAAATTTGGCAAATATCTACCTAAAATTCTAATCCTAAGTTTTACAAGCTCAATGGCCATTAATCCCATCATCAGAGACCCAATAGGGGCAGAGTGGATTAAAATATTGTCGTTGGGTAAATAGTGAATAACTATGAATAAATACCACCAAAGAAAGGGGAATCTTTACCAACCGGGGGATAGAGAGCCGTTTGCTATTAGCCGCTCCAAGATTGATCTTTTTTTGGAATGCCCGCGGTGTTTTTACCTGGACCGGCGCTTGGGCTTGGGCCGGCCCTCAATGCCCGGCTTTGCCCTAAACTCGGCTGTTGATGCTCTTCTAAAAAACGAGTTTGATTTATTACGAAAAAATGGGGAAAGACACGAGCTAATGGTTCGC
>CAZFDQ010000292.1:0-2922 GCA_964518205.1 uncultured Pseudomonadota bacterium
TATAGGTAAATTTTATTTTAGAAAGTTTTGTCATGGCAAAAGCTAGAGTTGTTGTTCATCTTATGTGTAAAGAGTGCAAGATGAAGAACTACAGTATAAAAGTTTCTAAAAAGAGAAGTTTTGGTAAGTTAGAGTTAAACAAATATTGCTCTAAGTGCAGAAAACACAACTCTCACAAAGAAACGAAGTAAAAGATTGATAGGCCAGTGGCTCAATTTGGTAGAGCAGCGGACTCCAAATCCGAAGGCTGGGGGTTCGAGTCCCTCCTGGCCTGCCAGTATATTTGCTAGATTTAAAAATAAGGAATATAATGAATAAAATCCTTACTTTTTTAAATGAAGTTAAGGCTGAAATTCGTAAGATAACCTGGCCTGGGCGGGATGATCTTATTGGAACTACGATCATAGTCTGTTTGTTGACTGTAGTTTTTGCGGCGATATTAGGTGGAATGGATGTAGTATTTGGACTTTTGATTAGAAGGTTTATGTAGTTTTGTGAAATTTGTACAAAAATTGGGATTTACGGTTGAACCATGAAACGTTGGTATGTTGTTCAAATATATACAGGCTTTGAAGATGTTGTTAAGTTGGATCTTGAAAAGCGGATTGAAGAAGAGGGGGCTCAGGAACTGTTTGGAGAAATTTTGGTTCCAACCGGTCAAATGACTTCCTTTTTCACAGAAGAAAAAGATAAAAAAGAGAAGATTTTCCCTGGTTATTTGCTTATTCAAATGGAAATGACGGGTGAATCTTACAGAATCGTTTCTTCTACTTCACGTGTGGCACGGTTTTTGGGGGGAGAAAAGCCTGCTCCAATATCAAATAAAGAGGTAGAGAGAATTTTCGCTCAAATGAGTGGAGAAATGCCTGTTTTAAGTGAGAAACAGGCATTTAGCGTGGGAAGTGAGGTTCATATTGCAAGTGGGCCATTCGCTGGTTTTGTTGGCATTGTTGACAAAATTGACGAAGAGCGTGAAAGGCTCACTGTTATGGTAAGTATTTTTGGTCGACTTACTCCTGTAGAGCTGGGTTTTGACCAGGTTAAAAGATAAGTGGTTACGTTTAGATAGGTTAGAGTATGGCAAAAAAAGTTAAGGTTCGCGTAAAGCTTCAAATTCCAGGTGGCGGAGCAACTCCTGCACCACCTGTAGGGTCTGCATTGGGTCAGCACGGCGTTGGTATTATGGATTTTTGTAAAAAATTCAATGCACAAACAGCAAATCGAAAAGGGGAAACTGTTCCTGTTTTAATTACTGTTTATGCAGATAGGACATTTGATTTTATTTTAAAAACTACACCAGCTTCTGAATTGATTCGTAAAAAAGCTAAAGTGCAAAAAGGATCTAGTAATCCAGGTAAAGAGATTGCAGGGAAGATTAAGTGGGCAGACATAGAAGAAATTGCAAAAATGAAAATGGCGGATCTTAATGCTGTTGATGTTGATGCTGCCAAAAAAATAATTGCGGGAAGCGCTAGAAGTATGGGGCTTGAGGTTATTGATTAATTTAGTTTGTGTATCTTATAAGTGGTTGAAGGTTTGTTGAATTGGATTTGTTTATGAGCAAAACTGGAAAAAAACTCAAAAAAGTTGAAGAAAGTTTGAAATCTGCCGAAGTGACCTCGTGGAAATCTGGATTGGATTTTATTATTAAAAATGCATATGCCAAATTTGACGAATCGGTCGACGCAGATATTGTTTTAGGTATAGATGCATCAAGGGGTGAACAGACTGTTCGTGGATCTGTATTGCTTCCTCATGGTACAGGTAAAACTGTTCGAGTTCTTGTTTTTGCTAAAGGAGAACATGAAGAAGCTGCAAAAAAAGCCGGCGCAGATTATGTTGGTGTTGACGATTTAATTGAGAAAATTCAAGGTGGTTGGACAGGTTTTGATGCTGCTGTTGCAACTCCAGATTTGATGGGAGTTGTGGGTAAGGTTGCAAAAATTTTGGGGCCAAAGGGTCTATTGCCAAATAAAAAAATTGGAACAGTAACTTTTGATGTTGAGTCAATTGTTTCCGATTTAAAAAAAGGTCGGGTTTCTTACAGAAATGATAAGGGTGGCGTAGCACACGCTCCTTTTGGTAAGATTTCTTTTGGTACTGATAAATTGTTAGAAAATTTAAGTGCATTAATCCGTGCTCTTAAGGCAAGTAAGCCACCAACATCCAAAGGTCGATTTATTAAAAAAATAGTTGTTTCTTCGACTATGGGTGCAGGTGTTGAATTAAATCCAGATGAGCTTGTTTAAAAGTTAATAAAGAGGTGTTTACAATGAATCGTCAGCAAAAAGAGGCCGTAGTTAGCGAATTAAAAGATAAGCTTTCTGCTTCACAGGCGACATTTTTAATTGGATATAAAGGTTTAGATGTTGCATCAATGCAGACGTTGCGTAGGGGCTTGCGTGATGCTGATGGTGAGTTAAAAGTTACTAAGGCCAGGTTGATGAAGATTGCTGCTAATGACGTTGATGGTATGCAGAATTTTGCTGATAGTTTTAAAGACCAAGTTGGTTTGGTTTTTGCTAATAGCGAAGTGCTTGCTGTTGCTAAGACTCTTGCTACATTTGCAAAAGAGCATAAAGCACTAGATTTAGTTTCAGGTTTTTTTGAAGCTAAAGTAATGTCAAAAGCGCAGATAGACTACTTAGCATCTTTACCATCAAAAGAAGGTTTGTTGGCTCTGCTTATGGGAACACTGCAAGCTCCTGTTGGTAATTTTGCAAGGTTGTTGAACATGATGATTGTTCGTTTATTAATTGTTTTAAAACAAATTTCGGAAAAGGGTTCATAACTTAGGGGGCTTTTTTTCCTTTTATTTTAAAATAAATATGGTAATTTAATAGTATTAGGTTTGTATAGAATCTGTTGGTTTATGTTGTTATTACGCATGAGGTTTTTCATGGCAACGAAGATAGAAGAAAT
>CAZFDQ010000293.1:0-2723 GCA_964518205.1 uncultured Pseudomonadota bacterium
GGAAGCTCTCACCCCTTATTTCAAAAACAAATTTTAGAAGAAGAATATAAAAAATTTGGTATTAAAAAATCTATAAGTCACCCTAAAATTATTGAAAAAACTGAAAAAGAATTTAAGGAAGCTGATTATATTTTTATTTCATCATCTTACGTAAAAAGAACCTTTTTAGAAAGAGGGTTCCCCGAAGAAAAATTAATTCAGGTGCCTTATGGTGTTAACTTATCAGAATTTAAGCAAGTTTCTAAAGAAGATGACGTGTTTAGGGTTATTTTTGCCGGCGGGATGAATTTGAGAAAAGGGGTGCATTATTTATTACAGGGATTCTCAGAATTAAAATTACCCAATTCAGAGCTTGTGCTTCTTGGAGCTGTAGATGATGAAATAAAACCTTTCTTTAAAAAATATAATGTTGAGGAAGCGGTAAATCAAGAAATCAATAAATCATTGGACCAAAACAGTAGTAGAATTAGATTTTTAGGACATAAAAAACAAAAAGATTTACATAAATATTATTCTCAAGGATCTGTTTTTGCGATAATGTCTATTGAAGAAGGATTGGCTCTCGTCCAGCCACAGGCTATGGCCTGCGGACTCCCTTTAATATGTACCACTAATACCGGCGGAGAAGATATAGTAAGAAATGGACAAGATGGTTTTGTTATTCCAATCCGCGACGTAAATATGTTGAAAGAAAAACTTGTTTACTTATATGAAAACCCGGAAAAAAGAGAGGAAATGAGTAAATCCGCCAAGGAAAGAGTTTCAAGCGGTTTTACCTGGAATGATTATGGAGATAGAATAGTGAAGGAATATGAAAGAATTTTAGAAAAAAATGAGAGAAAAAATTAAAAAAATTAAAATGTGGGGATTAATAGAAACATTTTGGAGAGGGTGCAGATTTTTAGTTCAAAAGTTGCTTCGTCTATCTCGTTATTTCAGAATCAAATTTTATAAGTACAATCAGAAGGTAAAAAACCCTGGTTATGCTTTTGGGAATGTAAATGGATTTAAAATGTTTCTTGATTTAAAAAATGATTCAGGTATATCTAAAGAGCTTTATATATTTGGAAAAAGAGAACACGACGCCACTAATTTTATTCTTAGTTCTAATCTTGTTAAAGAAGGGGATGTTGTATTAGATATCGGAGCTAATATTGGGTATTATGCTTTAATCTGGTCTAAATTGATCGGTGATAATGGCAAAGTTTATGCGTTGGAACCAGTAAAAAATAACTTTAGGATGCTTGTAAAAAATATTAATTTAAACGACGCAAATAATATAACACCTTTTAATATTGCTGCCGGTAGAGAAAATAAGAAAGAATTTATAAATGTGGCAAAAGCCGGCAATATTTCAAGTTTTTTTAACAAAGAAGCAGAAATTACTGGCAAAGAAGAAGTTGATTTAATTAAAATTGATGATTTTTTAAAAGATAAAGAATATCCAACCCTTGTGAGAATGGATGTAGAAGGTTATGCAGGTGAGATATTGAAAGGTATGAAGAATACTCTAAAAACAACAAAATACCTGCTTATAGAAATTCATCCTCATATTAAAAACAAAAAACAAAAAGAAGAATTCGCTTCCATTTTAATGGATAATGGTTTTAAAGTTGAGAAGATTTTTATTGATATTAATACTGGAATGTCAAGCAAAGGTCTTTTTCCTTTATTAATAAACTTTATAAACAAAAGAATATATAAATCAAAAAGAATGCAACAAAGATTGGAGAATATAAACAAAGAAGAAAACCTTGAAATGATTTTTGAAGAAGGAGGTTATAACATATTGTTTTCCAGAGATGAAAAGCGATAAATCATATTATTATCCTACAGCCGGCACTGCTAAAAGAACTGCGCTAGGGAGTTTTTGGTCTTTTTTGAGTCATGTTATCAGAGCATTAGAACAAATTGTTTTTGTTCCTCTTTTCCTTTGGGCTTGGAGCAAAGCTCTTTATGGAGAATGGATGATTTTATTTTCTATAATTGGATACCTCTCAATTTCTGACCTTGGTATGGGTAGATATGTTATTAACAAAATGATCAAAGCTTATTCTAGAGGAAATATCAAAGACTATGTGAGAACATTTAAAAGCGCTTTTGGGATGTATTCCATTATTTCTGTTGTTTTATTAATAATTTTAGCTTTATTTGCTTTTGTTACCCCCTTTTTAGAATGGTTTAATATTGAAATAGCAGAACCGTTTTCAGCCCGCTTTTCTCTCTTTATTCTTGGTTCTTATGTAATTTTAGGCACCCTTGCAGGCATAACTAACGCTTTGCATATTACAACCGGAGATTATCCAAGGAACAGGTTGTTTATGAATATTCGGCAATTACTTCTTATTGGTTTTGTAGTTTTAGTATTAATTTCCGGAGGAATGTTCGTTAGTGTTTCTTTAGTTTATTTACTGCTTTTATTGGGCTTTTCTATTTTTGTATTTTTGGATGCTAGGAAAAGGCATCCGGAAATTAATTTAAAAGAAACTAAAATAGATTGGAAGTTAGGAAAAAGTTTTATTCTTCCAGGCCTAATTTTCATGGCTATCCCGTTTTCCAACATAATTTACCTTCAAGGAAGTGTTTTAATAATAGGGGCAGCTCTCGGCTCTGTGGCAGTAGCTATATTTTCGGTTCATAGGACGCTAGCTAACTTAATTCAAAAATTTACGAGCACTATTAATCCGGCAATAGGTCCGGAACTTACAGCCGGCGAGGAAAGA
>CAZFDQ010000294.1:0-5218 GCA_964518205.1 uncultured Pseudomonadota bacterium
AAAGGGAAATAAAACTAATCAATAAGGAATAATTTTGCGGCAATCATTCCGAAAAAGCTGGCTCTCTTTCCCCCCTGCTCTTAAAAATCCGAAGGATTAAAAACTATGTTTTTCGAAAAACAAGGGTAGAAAACAGATTCAAACAATATTTAATTTCTGTTTAAAAATTTTATTAAATTCCTGTTTAGTATTTTGCTCATTATAAAAAGGCAGCCCAATTAGCTTAAGTCTGTCTTTCTCAAATAAAGTATCTACCTGAAACTCAGTTTCAATCTCTCTCAAAAAATCTTCTTTCCATTTGTCCTCAATTAAACCCCTGTTCCCTTTTGGTTCGATAAATAGTTGGTAAGAGATAGTGCTTTCCCCACCTTTTTCTCTTAAAAATAAGACAAAGTCGGGTTCTATTGCTTGCCCATCGCTAAATCTAAATATCTTAAAAAGTCGCTCATTTCTAAGAAGATATACGTCTTGGTATTTTTTTTGTAAGTCACTTATTGCATATCTAATAAACTGGATTAAATATTTTTCCTCTGAAGTCCCGTAATTGTCGTCATACATATACCAGTTTTGTGTATTTAAATCTAACCGAAGGTCATCATTTAAAGTTTCGCTCATTGCTCTGCCATATTCCTTGTCTTCCCCACCCATCAAAATTTCTAATGTTTTAGTTTTTGCTAATATTTTAATATTTTGTCCCCAAAATACTTTAGTCCCTATAAACTCTTTATTATCAGTTAGAATTTTTGACGCTAATTCTTTGAGAATTGTTAGGGCGATCTCGAATTTATCTAAGTTTGTAAGGTTGTCTAGCTTACCGTTTCTAGCTGACAATTCGATTTCGATAAGGCCAGCATAATCACCGGAGGTGATAAATTCATAAACGGATTTAATATTCGGGAAAAAATAATTAAGATTGTTAAAATAGTAAAAATCAATCTTGTCTAATGCCTTTCTTAAGATATGAGCCTCTATGCTGTTTAACTTTATTGTTTTCTTTTTTAACTCCTGTGTTTGAGATTGTTCGTCTTCAAAAATACCAGATTCAAAAGATTGACCTGTGCGAACTTTAAACTTAAAAAGGGTGTTTTGAGCAATGTCTTTGATACTTTTTACATTGCTATAGTCTTTTTTTTCTTTCTTGTTAGTAAATATTAACCCGTTATCCCAGAAATTAGTTTTCTTGATGTTGTCTTTGATTGACACAGTTTTGATAATCCGATTGTCAGGGGTAATCCCAATGTTTACAAGCTCACTACGAAGTTCAGCGATATATCTTGAATCGGTCAAGCTATGGTAGTGCAATTCTTCTAAAATTCTTAACTCGTTATTAAGGTATTTATCATATTTTCTTTTGTCTTTTTCTTGTTGTGATTCGATCTGAAATGGAAAATATCTTGCACCTCGTCCAATAAGTTGGGCCTCGGAAATGGTTGTGCCGCCAGCCTTATTGCTCTTAGAATCTCTTGTTTCATAAAGACGGACAATATCAAACAGATTTAATACGTCCCAGCCTTCATTGAGCATGTTTGTGGTAAATACTACTCTTATCTCGTTGTGGTAATCTTCAAGACTATTTACTATTATCTGCTTTTCTTCACTGTCAGCTCTACTGTTAATAATCAGACATTTCTCTTTGGCAAAGTCTTCCCGAATCTCCTTTATTAGATTATTGATAGTAATTTTATTATTGGTGAAATAATCAAAAACGGTCTTCATTATCCCATTAACACTCCCGGCTTTGATTTTTTGAATATCTGACACTTTTAATTCTTTTATAACTTTGTAGAATTGCTGTTCAAAATCTTCTGAATCTTTTATTTGTTTTGATTTAAAAAGAATTACTGGTTTGAGAGGTATTTTATTTTTTTCTGCAACTTTGCGTCTGTATTGACTTAAAATAACCGCCTGCAAAGCTCTATTATTTTTTTCCCAGTCTGACTGTAATAGCTGAACATCTTTGGAGAAGCCATCTTCTCTGAAATCTTTGAGGGTGTATTGATAGACAATTTTATCAGCGTATTTTCTTGCAACAGAAGGGTGACTAAGTTCAACAGTTGCGGTGTATTCGAGTAATATGTTTTGGCTGTTTGAATTAAAAATTTTACTAACAGTGTATTCCCAGCTCTTTGCTTCTTCTTGCTCTTCTTTACCGAGTTTCGATTTAGTCAAAGTGTTTATATGGTGGGCTTCGTCCGACAAAAAGACGACTTTTAAGTTCTTAAACTCTTCATAAGTAATTGAATTTTCTTGAGGCGTGTTTAAGCGAACATGTAGCCCTTGGATAGTCGTAAAAATAATATTAATGTTGGTCGGATTCGCAGCCTCAAAATTTTCTACTTCTTTTACCTCGATTTCTTTATTATTAAAAACAATTTTATCAGCGAACAAGTATTTTATAGAAGATTTATCTAAAAAATTGCTCTGTGTCTTCCTGATTATATTGGTGCTGTTAACGAAAAAAATAAAATTTCTATACCCCAAGGAATACAGGTATAAAATATCAGCAGCCATCAATAAAGTTTTCCCGCTACCTGTTGCCATATGGAAAAGTAAATGAATCGGTGTTTTTTTACCCTGATAACTATTGAGATAATACTTAAAGCGGGAAATTGCTTCCTTCTGATATTTCCGGATAATAAATTTTTTATTTAGATTAATTGAGATGAAGCTTGGAGTAGTTTTATCAATAAAGTCTTGTTTGGAAATGATATTAAGCTCGTCTACAAGTTTTATATTAGATTCCATAAAATTGCTTGTTTACTCGTTTTTCTTCTAATGGAATTTTATATGTTGTGTCTTCCGTCTCGCTATAATTAACATACAGGTGATTTTTATCAAGGCATTCAATTAAAATCCGTTTTTGGTCTTCAAGCGGTAATTCAGACAATTGTTTTTTATCAAATTTACTTAGATCAACTTCATATCTAAAAAATGCCTCTTGTTTCATTTTTTTAAAGATTATGAGAATATCTTTTACTGTTTTGGCTTCTTGAATATTCCTTATGTATTTTTCGTTCCATTGTTTCAGTTCCATATACACAAAAGACCCGCCACCCTTCCAACCTACGGCTTTCGAAATTCCGTTCTGCTCACCAGCAATAACTTTTTTCAGTCTGGTTACGCCGCCATTTTGTTTATAACCCAGTTGTTCAATGCCTATATACTGTCTCCCTAATTTATGAGCCACTGCTGCTGTTGTCCCACTACCTAAGTGATAGTCCATTACTAAATCATTTTGATTAGAGCCGATTAGTATTATTCGACGCAATAAATCCTCAGGTTTTTGCCCGTCAAAATCAACCGCCTCATTTGATTGTGAGTTTATAACAAAAATATCTGTCCAAAGAGCGTCAACTGGTTGCCCTTCATATTCGTCTAAGAATTTCTTTTCTTGAATACGTTGTGATTTATCTTTGGGAAAATAGAGTCTTTCCTCATTGTCTAGTTTCACCAAAGATTCTTTTGTCATTCTCCATCCCTTTGGAGGAGAATTGTATCCCTTGTATTCATAGAGTAGACTTTTTGTTGGTTTGCCTGGGTTTGCTAATGGATAGGGCATCCACAGTCTTCCTTTGTGTTGGCCTTCGCTGTCTTTTCTTGTAAATCGTGATTTTATATATTCTTGAACATGTTTTGAGTTTTTTTCCTTAATTAAATTAATATGGTAATTTTCTGTTTTTGCATATAAATATATATTGTCGAAAGCTGTAGCAAATCTTCTGGTTTCGTTTGCGTTCCCAAATTTTCTTTTCCATATAATTTCATTGATAAATTTGTCCCTTCCAAAAACTTCGTCCAGTAAGATTTTTAGGTAATGAGCTTCGTTATAATCGGCTTGGACAAAAATTACACCATCGTCTTTTAAAAAAGTTTTTGCTATTTCTAAACGGTTTTTCATAAATGTGAGCCATGTAGAGTGATTAAAACTATCATTATAGTTAAACCCATCATTCCCAGTATTGTAAGGGGGGTCAATGTAAATTAGTTTGACCTTACCTTGGAATTTTTTCTTTAGGGAATGCAGGGCAAGTAGATTATTTCCCTTTATAATTAAATTGTCTTGTTCGGTTATTTGCTCGACTTTATGTTCGCCTTCTTTGTCTATTTTTTTGAAGTTGGTTAAAACCTTAGGTTCGAATAATCGGTCAATTTCGTCCGGCGCCAATGTTTCGTTATAAAAAACTTCATTTCTTTTAACATCTTCCTTTTCTTGGCCACCTTCTAAAACACAATCCTTATAAGGCCAAACAAGTGTTACTTTCCCATTATCTTTTAGGTATTCATCACCTTCAACTAAACCAATTTTATTTTTAAAAACAGTAAAAGAATTTGGTAAAAACTCTTTATTATTAACAAACTTTACAAACTTGTCTTTACCAAAAACTAAAATCCCCTCGGCTTCCACAAAGAAATATTCTTTTATTTTTTTGTTTTTTAGGAGAAGTTTTAGTAGTTGGCTGTCTAATTTAATTGCTAATTCGGTAACCTTATTTTTAAGGACTTTGCCTTCAGTAAAAACCCTTTCGTCTTTTTCTAATAGTTTTGATAAATCGTTATATAAATTTTGCATTATTTACCTGTTTTTTTAATATCTAGGTTTATATTATACTCTTGCGCTCTAGCCTGAATAATGGTGTTAAATAAAGCTGCTTTGCTTTTTTTAACTCTACCGGTTAGGTGTGCGTCTTTGACTTCGCTTAAGGCCTGCCAAATTAAGTTTTCAGGTGTGTTATCAACGACTTTTCTGTAAAAACCTAAAGAATGATCATCTTCTAGCTTTTCAGCTATTTCTTGAGCAAAAGCTTCCATTTCTGGCGTTCTTTTCTTCTTCTTATTAAAAATGGCGTTGTTATTAACGTTATTTAATTCAGTCTTATTAACGTAAGTATTAATAGGGTCGCTATTTGAAACTTCTAGAGGTTCTGTATTGCCACTTCTAGAAGTCGTATTTTGCGACTTCTGGTTCAAGTTATCCACAAGTTCAGGCTTTAAAACATAAATTCTATTAGGATTACCCTGGCCTAAACGCTTATCAATAATTAATTTATATTCGACCAATTTCTTCTTATATCTCATTACAGCAGTTCTATCAATTTCCAATAAATCTGCTAATTCCTCGACGCTAAAAATTAAATATATATAGCCTTTTTCGTCTTTCCAGTTGTTTTTAATAGAGATGTCCAGGCGATCTCTTAAAATCGAATACATTAGCTTTGGT
>CAZFDQ010000295.1:0-1663 GCA_964518205.1 uncultured Pseudomonadota bacterium
AATATAAAATTTTTAGGCTGGCTAGCCTCTGCAATGACCACTGTAATGTTTTTCTCTTATATAGATCAAATAAAACTTAATCTCACCGGATATCCTGGATCTGTTATATTACCAATTTCCACAGTATTCAACTGCGCCTTTTGGTGCTCTTATGCTATATTTCAAGAAAAGGTAATTTGGCCAATTTTTGTTTGCAATTTATTTGGGATAATCTTTGGTACATTAACAACATTTACGGCGTTTTTTATATAGCAATTACTTTAAAAGGCTCTTTTTAAAAAAGGAACTTTTAAACCTTAATTTTGAAAAAAAACTTGAATTTGTTTTTGCAAAACTAAATTTAACTCTTCTGTTTTCTATTTTATAAACATAACGAGGCTGTCCATTAGAAAACGCTCTATGAGAAAAAGTTAAACCTGCTTTTTCTGCCACTTTGATAGATGCAAAATTCTCTCTATCTATTAATGCAACAATACAATCAACTCCACATTCGTTTAAAGCATAATCACACAAAGCTTTTGCAACTTCTGATGCATAACCCTTACCCCAAGTAATTGGAGAAAGCCTGTAAGTTAATGCTAAATTATCACCACAGCATGTTTTTTGCATGGATAAACCACAATAACCAACAACTCTTCTTTCATCTTTAGTTGCAATTACCCAAAATCCAAAATCATCGTATCCAGATAAAAGTAAAATAGAATTTGTAAATTCATGTGCCTGTTCATCATCCATAGGACCTGTCTGAGAAGAATACATTACTTCTGGATCTTGCAACATTTTAGTAAGCGCAGGAAAATCGTCATGTCTTGCTCTTCTTAAAATAAGACGATCCGTTTTAATAATTTTGTTCATAGACAACCTATAAAAAAATAAATAAAACCCCTAGAATCTCACCCAAAGACAGTTAGAAATAACCATATATGTATAAAAAATATTATATTAATATTAAAAACAGGGTAAATTAGGCCTTTTTTTATCCAAAAAACAATAAAAAATGCATATTAGAAGCAATATTTATGGAAAAATTTTATATAATAACAATCTGGAGAACTCAATCTATAGTTAATATGCTGTTTATATAGTATTCATCAATTAATCCATAGTTAAAAAAACCGGTTTTCGCTTCTCAAAATAAGCCAAATACTTAAACCCTAAATTTTGCAATCTTTCTTTTACTAAATCAAAGTTTTTACCAACATCATCTACCTGGTGAGCATCTGACCCAAGAACCAAAATTTCTCCTCCCATTTCTTTATAACGCTTTAAAATATCATAATCTGGAATAGGGGTACCTAAGCCTTGCCTGTAACCAGAGCTGTTAACTTCTAATCCTTTGCCATCATCAATAACAGTTTTTAAAATTGCATCCAAGATGTCTTTGTAATCTGAATACTTCATGCTTTTATTTTCAAACGGCACATACCTTCTTGCAAAACCAATATGACCTATAACATCATAATATTTAAAATTTTTAACAGCATCATAAACAGCATTCAGATAAACAATAAAACATTCTTCTTTTGTTTCATAACTATATGTTCCAACGTTATAACTATCTTCTGAGCCTGCAAAATCATGAACTGATGACATTACAAAATCAAAGTCATGTTTTTTTATAATTAAATTTAAATCTTTTATAAGATGGGGCCTCACTCCAACT